>NZ_JBFBKP010000065.1:0-24157 GCF_040702285.1 Arthrobacter sp. NPDC080086 | reverse complement strand
CGCGCCAACGGCGCCACCGCGGAAATCCAGCCGCGGCTGGACTACCCGCCGTACCGCAGCAGCATCCTCCGGCACCCCACGAAGAGCCTGCACCACGCGGACCCGGAGACCATCGAGCTGTACTCACCGGCGTTCGGGCACATGGACGTGCACGCGCTGGAGTCGGACCTGACCATCCAGCACAACGGCGAGCCCCTGGGTGAACGGATCATCGTCTCCGGCAGGGTCCTCGACGGCGACGGCCGCCCGGTCGCCGGCCAGCTGGTGGAGATCTGGCAGGCCAACTCCTCCGGCCGCTACATCCACAAGCGGGACCAGCACCCGGCCCCGCTGGACCCGAACTTCACCGGCGTCGGCCGCTGCATCACCGGCGCGGACGGCTCCTACAGCTTCACCACCATCAAGCCCGGCGCGTACCCGTGGAAGAACCACCTGAACGCCTGGCGTCCCGCGCACATCCACTTCTCGCTCTTCGGCCACGAGTTCACCCAGCGCATCGTCACGCAGATGTACTTCCCCGGCGACCCGCTCTTCGCCCTCGACCCGATCTACCAGTCGATCGTGGACCAGGACGCCCGGGACCGCCTGGTGGCTACCTACAACCACGACCAGACCAAGCCCGAGTGGGCGCTGGCCTACAACTGGGACATCGTCCTGACCGGGTCCAAGCGGACCTGGACCGAAAACGAGGCCCTCGGCGCGGAAGGCGACCACCATGAGTAAGTTGACCCCCACGCCCGGCCAGACGGTGGGCCCGTTCTACGGCTACGCCCTGCCCTACGCCAAGGACCGCGAACTGCTGCCGCCCGCCACCCCGGGCAGCATCCGGTTGCAGGGCGCGGTCTACGACGGCGCCGGCCACCCGGTCCCGGACGCCATCCTGGAGATCTGGCAGGCCGACGCCGAGGGTAACGTCCCGCATCACCCCGGCTCCCTGGTCCGCGACGGGTACACCTTCACCGGCTTCGGCCGCTGCGCCGTCGGCAACACCGGCGTCTTCACCTTCACCACCGTCAACCCCGGCCCCACCGCCCCGGGTGCCGCGCCGTTCATCTCGGTGGTGGTCTTCGCCCGCGGCCTGATGAACCGGCTCTTCACCCGCGTGTACCTGCCGGAGAACGAGGAAGCCCTGGCCAGCGACCCGCTGCTGTCCACCCTGGACCCGGAGCGCCGCCGCACGCTGATCGCCCGGCGCGAGGCCGACGGCGGCCTGCGTTGGGATATCCGGCTGCAGGGCGAGGGCGAGACGGTGTTCCTCGACTTCGAGGCCGGCTCCGAGGGCGAGGGCACCGCGCCGTGACGGCTCCCCTTCCCGACGGCGACTTTGGCCTGCTCAGCCCGGTCTCGGCCGCCCCGCGGGTAACGGCGCTGACCGGCGACCGCGCCGTCCTCGCCGCCATCCTGCGGGTCGAGGCCGCCTGGGCCGGGGTCCTCGAGGAGGCTTCCCTGGCGCCCGCCGGGTCTGCCGCCGTCGTTGCGGCGGCCGCGGACGTGGACCACTACGACCTTGCCGGGATCGCGGTCCGCGCCCAGGGCGGGGCTAACCCGGTGATCCCGCTGCTGGCCGACCTCCGGGCCCGGGTCACCACCCTGGACACGGAGGGCCTCGGGGCGTCCGCCGCGGTGCACGCGTCCCTGACCAGCCAGGACGTGCTGGACTCGGCCCTGATGCTGCTGGCCTCCGACGCCGTCGCCGAACTCCTGGCCGGGGTGCGGGAATCGACGGCGGCGCTGGCCGGGCTCGCCGAACGCCACCGGGACACCGTCTGCGTGGGCCGCAGCCTGACCCAGCACTCGCTGCCCTACAGCTTCGGACTCCGGGCCGCGCAGTGGTTCGCCGGGCTCGTCGACGCCGCGGCCCGCCTGGAGAGCCTGGAGTTTCCGGTGCAGACCGGCGGCGCCGCCGGCACCCTGGCCGCCGGCACCGCACTGGCCGGCCCCGCCAGCACCCCGTTCGAGCTCTCCGACCGGCTCGCCGCCAGCCTCGGCCTGGACCCGGTCGCTGCACCCTGGCACACCAACCGCCTCGCCGTCACGGCACTGGGCGACGCCCTCACCGCGGTCACGGACGCGGCCGGCAAAATCGCCGGGGACGTGCTGTTCCTCAGCCGGCCCGAGGTCGCCGAGCTGTCCGAACCCGTAGCCCCCGGACGCGGCGGCTCCTCGGCGATGCCGCACAAGCAGAACCCGGTCCTCTCGGTCCTGGTCCGCAGCGCCGCGCTGCAGGCCCCCGCGCTGGCGGCCCAGCTGCACCTTGCCGCCGCCAGCTTCAACGACGAACGTGCCGACGGCGCCTGGCACGCCGAATGGCCCGCGCTGCGCTCCCTGCTCCGGCTCGCCCTCGGCGCCGCCGGCCAGCTGCGCGAGCTCACCGCCGGGCTGCAGGTGCACCCGGACGCCATGCGCCGCAACCTGGACCTCTTCGGGCCGCTGCTGCTCTCCGAGGCCGTCGGCGCCGCCGTCGCGCCCCTGCTGGGGGACGGCGGCCGCGCCCGGCTGCAGGAGGTAGTGGACCGCACCCTGCAGGCGCCCGCCGCCGAGCGGGGCGCCACCTACCGCTCGCTGCTGCGGGAGGCCGTCCCCGCCGACGCCCTCACCGACGAACGGCTCGAGGAGCTGCTCGACCCCGCGAACTACCTCGGCCAGTCCGGCGGGATCATCCGCCGGCTGCTCGACGCCCGGCCCGGCTTCGCTGACCCGGCCCTCCAGAAAGGTGTTTCCGATGACTAAGCCAACCCTCAAGGCCGTCCTGCTCTCGCCGCAACGCGAACTCGGCGACCGGCCCCTGGTGGTGGTGGGGCCCTCCCTGGGGACCTCCACCCTGCTCTGGAGCCAGGCCGGGGGCCTCCTCGGCAACGCATTCGACGTCGTTGCCTGGGACCTGCCCGGCCACGGGGTCTCCCCGGCCGCGACGGAACCCTTTACCGTGGCCGAACTGGCCGACGCCGTCGTCGAGCTCGTCGATTCGATCTCCCCGGGCGCACGCTTCCACTACGCCGGCGTCTCCCTCGGCGGGGCCGTGGGGCTGCAGCTGGGCATCAAACACGGCGGCAGGCTCAAGAGCCTCTCCGTGCAGTGCAGCGGCGCCAGGATCGGCACCCCCGAGGGCTGGCTGGAGCGCGCGGAGACCGTCCGGAACCAGGGCACCCCGGTGATGATCGAGGGCTCCGCCCAGCGCTGGTTCGCGCCCGGCTTCTTGGAGCACGAACCCGAGCGCAGCAGCCGCCTGCTGCACACGCTCAGGGATGCCGACCGGTTCAGCTACGCGTTCTGCTGTGAGGCCCTGGCCGGCTACGACGTCCGCGCCGAACTCGGCAGCATCACCGTCCCCACCCAGGCCCTCGCCGGGGAGTTGGACGAGGTGGCACCGCCGTCGCTCGCGAAGGAAATCGTGGACGGCATCACCGCCGGCGGTGGCACCGCGAACGCCGCCACCCTGGCCGGCGTCGCCCACCTGGCACCCTTCGAGGCCCCCGGGCACGTCGCCGAACTGCTGCGCACCCTCATCACCTGGGCCGAGTCGAACGGGACGGGACAGTGAGCGGCCCGGACCGTCACGGCGTCGTCCAGCCGGAGGCCACCAGCCGCGAGATCTACGACGGCGGCATGAAGGTCCGCCGCGAGGTGCTCGGCGACGCGCATGTAGACCGGGCCAACGCCGCCAAGGACGACTTCACCGAGGACTTCCAGGACATGATCACCCGGATCGCCTGGGGTGGCATCTGGACCCGGCCGGGCATCAGCCGGCAGATGCGCTCCGCCGTGACCATCACCGCGATGGTGGCGCACGGGCACTGGGAGGAGCTGGCCATGCACATCCGGGCCGCCCTGACCAACGGCCTGACCCGGGACGAGATCAAGGAGATCCTGCTGCAGACGGCCATCTACTGCGGGGTCCCGTCGGCCAACACCGCCTTCAAGACCGCCCAGCAGGTGTTCCGCACCATCGACGAGACCGAAGTGGACAAGAACCATGACTGAGGCTTTTCTGTACGACGCCGTACGGACCCCGTTCGGCAAATTCGGCGGCGGCCTGGCCGGCGTACGCCCGGATGACCTGGCCGCGCACGTGATCGGCGAGGCCGTCCGCCGGGCCCCCGGCCTGGACCCGGAGCGGATCGACGAGGTGGTCTTCGGCAACGCCAACGGCGCCGGCGAGGAAAACCGCAACGTCGCCCGGATGGGCACCCTGCTGGCAGGGCTTCCGGTCGGCGTCCCGGGGACCACGGTCAACCGGCTCTGCGGGTCCTCGCTGGACGCGGCGATCATCGCCTCCCGGCAGATCGCCACCGGCGACGCCGACCTGGTACTCACCGGCGGCGTCGAGTCGATGTCCCGGGCGCCGTGGGTTCTGCCCAAGACCGAAAAGCCCTACCCGGCCGGGGACATGGCCCTGGTGTCCACCACCCTGGGCTGGCGCCTGGTGAACAAACGGATGCGCCCGGACTGGTCCATCTCCCTCGGCGAGGCCACCGAGCGGCTCCGCGAGAAGTTCGGCGTCACGCGGCAGGCACAGGACGAGTTCTCGGCCGCCTCGCACAACCTGGCCGCCGCGGCCTGGGACGAGGGCTTCTACGACTCCCTCGTCGCCGCCGTGCCGGGCACGGACCTGACGCGGGACGAGGGCATCCGCCCCGGTTCCAGCGCGGAGAAGCTCGCCGGGTTGAAGACCGTCTTCCGCGCCGAGGCCGACGGGCCCGACGGCGGGACCATCACGGCCGGAAACGCCTCCCCGCTCTCCGACGGCGCTTCGGCGGCGTGGCTGGGCAGCGAGGCCGCCGCCGGGCTGCTCGGCCTGGACCCGCTGGCCCGGATCGCCGGCCGCGGCGCGCACGCCAACGACCCTCAGTACTTTGGCTACGCCCCCGTCGAGGCGGCCAACAAGGCCCTCGCGAAGGCAGGGATCGGCTGGGACCAGGTGGGCGCCGTCGAACTCAATGAGGCCTTCGCCGCGCAGTCCCTGGCCTGCATCAACGGCTGGGGCATCGATCCCGCGATTGTGAACCGGCACGGCGGGGCGATCGCCATGGGCCACCCGCTGGGCGCCTCCGGCGGCCGGCTGCTGGGCACCCTGGCCCGCTCCCTGCAGGCGTCCGGAGAACGCTGGGGCGTCGCCGCGATCTGCATCGGCGTCGGGCAGGGCCTCGCCGTCGTCCTCGAAAACGTCACCGCCGGCGCCAGCAAGGGAAAGGCCTGAGCCATGCTGAACTTCGTAGACACGGTGGCCGAGGCCGTCGCCGGTATCCGGGACGGGTCCACGGTGATGATCGGCGGTTTCGGCAACGCCGGCCAGCCCTTCGAACTCATCGACGCCCTGCTCGACGGCGGCGCCACCGGCCTCACGGTGGTGAACAACAACGCCGGCCAGGCGGATCAGGGCCTGGCGCTGCTGATCAAGGAGGGCCGGGTGCGGAAGATGATCTGCTCCTTCCCCCGCCAGTCCGACTCCTGGCACTTCGACGAGAAGTACCGGGCCGGGGAGATCGAACTGGAGCTTGTCCCGCAGGGCAACCTGGCCGAACGGATCCGGGCGGCCGGGGCCGGAATCGGCGGCTTCTTCACCCCCACCGGCTACGGCACCATGCTCGCCGAGGGCAAGGAAACCCGGTTCCTGGACGGCAAATGGCAGGTCTTCGAGACGCCCATCCACGCCGACGTCGCCCTGATCAAGGCGCTCACCGCCGACGGCAAGGGCAACCTGGTCTACCGCAAGACCGCCCGGAACTTCGGTCCCATCATGGCCGCGGCTGCCAAGCACACCATCGTCCAGGTCTCCGACGTCGTCCCCACCGGCAGCCTCGACCCGGAAAACGTCATCACGCCCGGAATCTACGTCAACAGCATTGTGAAGGTGGCCTGAGATGAGCACGCAGTCCGAGCGCCAGGAGAGTCTCCGGCGCTCCGAAGAGCCCCTGGGCCGGGACGAGCTGGCCCGCCTGGTGGCCCGGGACATCGCCCCCGGCTCGTTCGTCAACCTGGGCATCGGCCAGCCCACCCTGGTCTCCAACTACCTCGAGCCGGAACAGAACGTCACCCTTCACACGGAGAACGGCATGCTCGGCATGGGACCCGAGGCTACCGGGGGCCAGATCGACGGCGATCTGATCAACGCCGGCAAGATCCCCGTCACCGAGCTGCCCGGCGCCTCCTACTTCCACCACGCGGACTCCTTCGCGATCATGCGCGGCGGCCACCTGGACATCTGCGTCCTCGGCGCCTTCCAGGTCTCCGGGACCGGGGACCTGGCGAACTGGCACACCGGCGCCCCGGACGCGATCCCGGCCGTGGGCGGGGCCATGGACCTGGCCACCGGCGCCAAGGACGTCTTCGTGATGATGACCCTGCTGACCCGCGACGGCGTCTCCAAACTGGTGGAAACCTGCACCTACCCGCTCACCGGAATCGGCTGCGTCACCCGCGTCTACACGGACAAGGCCGTCTTCCTCATCGGGCCCGACGGCGTCACGGTGCGGGAGACGTTCGGCTGCACCCTGGCGGACCTGCAGGCCGTGGTGCCCGTGCCGCTGACCGCGGCCGGGCCGGAATGACGGGCCGCGCAGATAGGGTAGGGCGGTGACTCAAAAGCCGAACCCGTCCCCGGCCGGTGCCACGGAGGCGCCCGCCGCGAGCGACCAGTACGTCCAGTCGCTGGCCCGCGGCCTGGCCGTCATCCGCTCCTTCGACGCCGAGCACCCGCAGATGACGCTCAGCGAGGTGGCCGCGCGGACGGATCTGACCCGCGCCACGGCCCGGCGCTTCCTGCACACCCTGGTGGAGCTGGGCTACGTCCGCACCGATGGCAAGGACTTCGCGCTCACGGCCAAGGTGCTGCAGCTCGGCTACGCGTACCTCTCCGGGCTGTCCCTGCCGCAGATCGCCCAGCCGCACCTGGAGGAGCTCTCCCTGGCGCTCGGCGAATCAACCTCCGCCGCGGTGCTGGAGGGCCAGGACATCAGTTACGTCGCCCGGGTGGCGACGCGCCGGATCATGACCGTCGGCATCACCGTGGGCACCCGGTTCCCCGCCTATGCCACCTCGATGGGCCGGGTGCTGCTGGCCGCCCTCCCGCCGGAGGAGCTGGCGCGCTACCTGGACACCGCGGATCTGCGACCGCTGACACCGCACACCATCGCCGACCGCGCCGGGCTGGAGGCCGAACTCGCCACGGTCCGCGCCCAGGGCTGGTGCCTGCTGGACCAGGAACTGGAACTCGGGCTGATGTCCGTGGCCGCGCCGATCCACGACGGGCCGAAGGTGGTGGCGGCGATCAACGTGTCCCTGCAGGCCCAGGCCGTCGCGGCCCGCCCGGACCCCGCAGCGTACCTCGACTCGGTCCGCGAGGCCGCCGTCGCCACCGCCGAACTCATCTCGGCGGACCTCTCCGCGAAGAGCTGAGCCGCGGGCTTGGCGCGCGGACTGAGTCGCCGGGCGAGGGGTTCTAGACCCGGCGGGACCGGGCGAAGAGCTGCCGCAGCGTGAAGAAGGAGCCCAGCGCGCTGAACAGCAGCATCATCAGGAATTCGCCCTTGAGGTCCTGCACCAGCGGCGGATTGCTCGTGAGGTTGTAGCCCAGCAGGTCCCAGGCTCCCGGTTCGAAGAGCAGTCCGAAGGGCTGGTCGCCGATATATTCGGCCACATCCAGCCAGATGCTGCCGAAGAACGCCAGGAGCATGGTCAGCGCGGTCACGCCCAGCACCACCCAGGCCCCGCGCCGGGTCACGGAGCCGCCCCGGCCACCGGTGCTGCCGGCCAGATAGAGCCGTGCGGCGCCGGCCGCCGTCACGAACGACACCAGCGAGGCCATCCAGCCGAGCTTCCAGAGAGCCAGCCACAGCACGACGCCGGCCGGGACCACCGCCAGGGCGAAGACGGTGCCGCGCACGGCGTGCTCCAGCGTCTCGGTCCGCGGGCGGGGCAGCGGCAGGGCCGGCAGCAGCGTGTGCCGGCGGTCCGCCGAATCCGGCCACGGCGCGCCGTCGGGCCATCGCTGGCCGTAGCGGGGCTCCGCCCCGAGGTTCGTCAGTGAGTGTTCGTGTGCGTCGGAATCCGCGCGCTCGGTCATCATTCCCCCAAATGAGATGAGTCTTCCGGCCACATCGGGCCGCTAAATCCCGCCCAGTCTGGCACATACCTTGGACAAAATACGGATTCCCGGCGGATTGTTTCCCCGTCGCCGGGCCGGGGCCCGGTTACGCGGTGGAGACGGTGATGGTGACGCCCTCGTCGTCGTCACGGATCTGCAGCTGCAGCGGCCGGTTCACCAGGGTGGTGTGCATGTCCTCGCCGCCCTCGGGATCGAGTTGTTCGGCCAGCCGGGTCAGCGCCAGCGCCATGGCCCGGCCCCAGTCGTGGGGATCCCTGCTGGAGGCTTCGGCTTCCGCCGTGTGATGGTCCTGGTGTTCGGTCATGTGGCCGCCTTCCGCGTCCGAAGCGCACACGCCCCGGAGGTTCCGGGGCGGCATCCGGCCAGGCCGGCACGCTTCAGTCCTTGAACACGGTCAGTGTACTGACCATCCGAGCGGTGCGTCCACGATTCCGCGCCCCCGCTGTGCGGGATAGCGGGGCGGCGCGGATAGGATTTCACTGCGGGAGCCATCCCGCCACGCTGCCCGAAGGACGACATGCCACAGAACAATGCCGCGACCCAGGCCACCCCGGCCCCGGAGCATTCCGCACAGACCAGCCCGGCAGGGGACGCCTCGACGACCCGCCGCGCCGCCGTCGTCATCAACCCGATGAAATCCTCCGGCGAGGACTTCAAGACCGCCTTCTATGACCTCTGCGAGTCGGAGGGCTGGGCCGAGCCTCTCTGGCTCGAGACCACCGCCGAGGACACCGGCCTGGGCCAGGCGCGTGAGGCCCTGGAGGCCGGCGTCGACGTTGTCATCGCCGCGGGCGGGGACGGCACCGTCCGGTGCGTCGCCGAGGTCCTCGCCGGCACCGGCACCCCGATGGGCCTGGTGCCGATGGGCACGGGCAACCTGCTGGCCCGCAACATCGGGGTCGACATCACCGACCCGGTCGCGGCCAGCCGGGACGTCCTGGCCGGTTCCGACATCAAGGTCGACGTCGTCAAGGCGCGGCTGGACCACGGCGGGGACGAGCAGCTGTTCCTGGTCATGGCCGGACTGGGATACGACGCGGCCATCATGGCCAACACCGTCGACGAGCTCAAGGACCGGGTGGGCTGGCTGGCCTACGTCGAGGCCGGCATCCGGCACCTGCCCGGCAAGCCGGTCCGCGCCCGGATCAGCGTCGACGGACAGCAGCCGGTCCGGCGCCGCATCCGCAGCGTCATGGTGGGCAACTGCGGCAAGATCACCGGCGGCATCGAGGTCTTCCCGGACGCCAAGATCGACGACGGCATCCTGGACGTCCTGATCCTCGCCCCGCAGGGCCGGCTCGGCTGGTTCAGTGTGCTGGCCGGCATGTTCGGCCGCAAGAACGACAAGAACAAGGCCGTGGAGTACTTCGTCGGCAAGACCGCGGAAATCAGCCTCGACCAGGAGCAGGAATTCCAGCTCGACGGCGACCACATCGGCAAGGCCAAGCACCTGAGCGTGGCAGTCGAGCACGAGGCCCTGACCATCCGGATGACGAAGGCCGCGCAGGCCTAGCGAGAGGCGCCTGGCCGCTAGCGGTGATCGGCCGGGACGTCCCGGGAGTCGCGGGACGTCCCGGCCACCACCGTCAGCAGGTCCCGGATCTCGGCCAGCAGGGCCGTGTCCGCCGGGAGCGGCTTCTCCTCCGGCTCCGCCGTCGCGAGCCGGTTCTTGACCATCCTGTTGATCCGGTTCATCGGCGCCACGAAGATGAAGTACACCACCGCGGCGGTGATCAGGAAGGTGACGAACGCGGTCAGCACCGCGCCAACGTTGACGAACGTCTTCTCGTTGCCCGGCCAGATGTGGAAGCCGAGGCCCTGGGCCTGCACGCCGCCCGCGGCCGCGATGATCGGGTTGATGATGTTGGTGGTGAAGGCGGTCACCAGGGCGGTAAACGCTGTACCGACGACGACGGCGATCGACAGTTCGATCACGTTGCCGCGCAGGATGAAGTCCTTGAATCCTTTGAGCATGGGGTCCTCCGGGAATGCTGCCGTACGGGTGTTTCAACCGCTCGACGCTACCACCGCAAGCACCCTCCGGGTCTTCCGTTGATCGGAAATTGAGGCGGCGGCGGGGACCTTCCGGGCGTAAGCTCGTCAGGGATGCCAGTGCCGCCGTCGTTCACTGAATGGCAAAGGAAGGCCCCTCACACCCCGTGCATCCCTCATCCGCCGCGGACCGCCGCGCACCGTTCGCCGACTTCTTCGCCGTGTTCTTCAGCATGGGCCCGGCCAACAAGGACCACCACCCCGCGCTCCGCTGCGCCGTCGGCGTCTTCGTCCCGTTGATCACCCTGGTGCTGCTGCAGCGGCTGGACCTGGCCATCTTCGCCTCCTTCGGCGCCTTCGCCGGGATCTACGGACGTAACGAGCCGCACGGCCGGCGGCTGGTGCTGCAGCTGCGCGCGGGAACGCTGATGCTCGCCGTGATCCTGCTGGCTGCCCTGACCGCGCACGCCGGCGCGCTGCCCGCGTTCACGCCGGCCGGGCGGATCTGGCTGCAGGTCGCGGCGACCACCCTGGTGGCCGGCGCCTGCTCGCTCATCGTCTCCCTGTGGCGTCTCCGCCCGGCGGGATCCCTGTTTCACATCTTCGCGTTCGCGGCGATCGCCTCCGTCCCGCACCAGCCGCCGCTCTGGCAGGGCATGCTGGTGGCGGTGCTGACGGTCGCGTTCTCGCTCCTGGTGGGCATGTCCTCCCGCGTGGTTCCCGGCCTGCGGCGGCCGTGGAGCTGGTCCGCCCCCGTCCGCCTGACCGGGCCGGAGCGTCGTGCGGCGTGGCAGGAGGCCGTCGGTTACCTCGTGGCCGCGGGCCTGTCCGGGATCCTGGCCACGGTGATCGGCCAGCGCCTTGGCATCGGCCACAACTACTGGGCCATGGTGGCCGCCGTCGTGCCCCTGGTGGGCCACACCACCCGGCACCGGATCAGCCGCGGCCTGCAGCGCATACTGGGCACGGCCCTGGGCCTGGCGCTGCTCGCGGCGATCTTGCTGCTGCAGCCCGAACCCTGGCTGACGGTGCTGGTGATCGCCGCCTGCCAGTACGGCGCGGAGATGTTCATCGCCCGCCAGTACCTGGTGGCCCAGCTCTTCGTCACGCCGCTGGCCCTGATCTCCACCCTCCTGGTGGCGCCCGTTCCGGCCGGCGTGCTGCTCCGGGACCGGCTCTTCGAGACCGTAATCGGTGCCGTGGTGGGCGTTGCCGTCGTCCTGGCGCCCGCCCTGTGGCGGCAGTGGAAGACTGGTCGCTAGCAGGAAACGTCGACGGCGGGAGCGTGGGGCATGGCCAATTCCGAATCGGGTGATTCGGTGGTGGACCGCGTGGTGCGCCTGCTGGAGGCCATCCCGGAGGGTTCGGATGCGCTGCAGCTCTCCGAACTCGCCGCCCGCGCCGGGCTGCCGCTGAGCACCGCGCACCGCCTGGTCCGGCAGCTGGCCGGGCACGGGCTGCTGGAACTCGGTGCCGGCGGGTCGGTCCGGCTGGGGCTGCGGCTTTGGGAACTGGTAAACCGGAACTCGCCCACCCTGGCCCTGCGGCAGGCGGCGATGCCGTTCATGGAGGACATTCAGCAGGTGCTGAACCAGAACGTGAACCTGGCGGTGCTGGACGGTGCGGAGGCCCTCTTCGTCGAACGACTCTCCCGGCGCGGCTCGGTGGCGAACCGGGCCAAGGTGGCCGGCCGAATGCCCGTGCACCTCTCCTCGGCCGGGCTGGTGCTGATGGCCCACCAGCCGCCCGCCCGCCAGGCGGCGTACCTGCGCGACTTCGCCGATCCCGCCGGGAAAGTGGGCGTGGCCGAGCTCCGCGCGCTGCTGGCCCAGGCCGCCGCCCAGGGCTACGCCGAACTCTCCGGCGTGGTGGATCCGGACACGTGGGGCATCGCGGTGCCGGTCCGGGACGCCCGCAAGCGCGCGGTGGCCGCGCTCGGCGTCGTGGTTCCCGTGCGGGAGATGCGGCTCCAGGCGCTGGTGCCCGCGCTGCAGACCGCCGCGCGGGGCATCGGGCGGCGGCTGGGGGAGACCCGCGCATCCTCGATCCATTCAACGGAACAGGTGTAACGCCGGTCACGCCCGTGCGGCACACTGGGAGGCAGTGATGATCCGGTCCGTGCGCCGCGCCCGCCCCGGGCCCGCCCGGACCCCGCAATGAAGCGAGGAACCCATGGCACGGCACGTCGTCCGCACGCAGGTGGCCATCGTCGGCGGCGGCCCCGCCGGCCTGATGCTCTCCCACCTTTTGGCGAGGGAGGGGATCGAGTCCACCGTGGTGGAGCTGCGCAGCAGGCAGGAGATCGCCGAGACCGTCCGCGCCGGTATCCTGGAGCACGGCACGGTCAACCTGTTGGTGGACAGCGGCGTCTCGGACCGGGTGCTCACCGACGGGGACCGGCACGACGGGATCGAGCTGCGCTTCAACGGCGAGAGCCACCGCATCGACTTCCAGGACCTGGTCGGGGAATCGGTGTGGCTCTACCCCCAGACCGATGTCTTCAAGGACCTCGCCGCCCGCCGCGAGGCCGACGGCGGAGACGTGCGCTACGGAGTCACGGACACGGCCATCCACGACCTCGACGGCGACCCCCGGGTCTGGTTCACCGACGCCGACGGCACCGAGGTGGCGCTCCGGGCGGAGTTCATCGTCGGCGCCGACGGCTCCCGCAGCCTTTGCCGCGGACAGATCCCGGAGGCGTACCGAAAGTGGTACTTCCACGAGTACCCGTTCGCCTGGTTCGGCATCCTGGCCGAGGCGCCGCGTAGCTCGGAGGAGCTGATCTACGCCAACTCGGAGAACGGCTTCGCGCTGATCAGCCAGCGCACCGAGACGGTGCAGCGGATGTACTTCCAATGCGATCCGGGCGAGGACGTCAACAACTGGAGCGATGAGCGGATCTGGGAGACCTTCCGCAGCCGGGTGAACGGCAACGGTTTCGAGCTCAAGGAAGGTCCTGTGCTGGACAAGACGGTGCTGAAGTTCCGCAGCTTCGTGCAGGCCCCGATGCGCCACAAGAAGCTGTTCCTGGCCGGGGATGCCGCCCACACGGTGCCGCCCACCGGGGCGAAGGGCCTCAACCTCGCCATCGCTGACGTCCGGGTGCTGTTCGAGGGACTGGACAGCTACTACAAGACCGGGTCGGAGGCTCTCCTGGACCGCTACAGCAGCCGCGCCCTGGACCGGGTGTGGAAGGCCCAGCACTTCTCCTACTGGATGACCTCCATGCTGCACACCCCCGAGGGTGCGGACTACTTCGCCCGGGCCCGGCAGCTGGGCGAGCTGAACTCCGTGGTGTCCTCCCGGCACGGCCGCGCCTACCTCGCCGAGGCCTACACCGGCTGGCCGTCGGCGCGGTAGGGCGGCGCTCCGGGGAGCGGTCAGCCACTCATTCTTCCATCGACACTCCCTTGCGACGGGACTAGCCTTAAACCATCCCACCATGACCCGACGAGGACGACGGAGAGGTGTCCATCATGGGAAGCGCAGACAATGTTGAACTGGTCCGACGGGGGTACGAGGCCTTCAACTCAGGGGATATGGCGACACTCAGCGAAATCTTCGCCGAGGACGCAGTGTGGCACGTGGCCGGAAGCGGCGTGCTCTCGGGAACCAAGCAGGGCCGCGACGCAATTCTCGCCTATTTCGGCGAACTGGGTGCCCGCACGCAGGGCAACTTCCACGCCAAGGTCCAGGACATCGTTGGCGGCGAGGAACACACGGTAGCGATCCAGCGGACCGTTGCGGAGGGTAACGGCAAAACCCTGGACATGGGCTCGGTCATCGTCTTCGTGGTCCGGGACGGGAAGGTCGCGGAGGGCAGGGAGTACTTCGAGAACACCGCCACGGCGGACGATTTCTGGGCCTGACCGAACATCCCCGCCCTCGTGTCCCTCAGGCCATCGCGGTGTGGGCCGCGCTGTGGGAATCGATGGTCTTCTCGTAGCAGAAGGAGTGATCCACGCCGATGTACGGCCCAAAGTTCGGCACCGGGGCGAACCCGGAGTTGGCGTAGAACTGCCGCCCGTCGGTCTGTACCGAGCCCGCCTCCGCCGTCAGCCTGGTGATGCCCAGGGCGTGGGCGTGCCCCTCCAGTGCCGCCAGGATGGAGCTCGCCACCCCCGAACCGCGGGTGTACGGCAGGACGTAGAGGCGCTTGATCTCGGCGGTCCGGGAGTCCAGGAGGCGCAGCCCGCCGCAGCCCACCGGCTGGCCCGAGCCCTTGTCATAGGCGACCAGGAACACCGCCGAGTCCGACTCGGAGGGTACCGGGCCCGGCTCGTGGTCCGGGCGGCCGAAGCGTGCGTCCAGTTCGGCCTGCTGGGCGGCCCGGAGGTCTGCGCCCACGGGGTTGGCCCAGGGCACCTGCCGGATGTGAAGCCGCGGGTTGGTCTGCATCGTTGCCTCGTTTCACCGAAGGGTTATGCAGTCCAAGGCTAGGAAGCGGTGGTTTCCACGGTGTTTCCCGCAGGTAAGGGATGGGAGAACTTGGGGCGGTGACGGCGCGGAGGGCGTGGAGGCCGTGGAGGCCGAACGGACCTCAGGCGGGTCCGCCGGCCGGGTCCTCCGCCGTCGGGTCGGCCAGGGCCAGGCCGCCCACGGGGCTGCCGTCCCAGTGGACCATCCGCCAGCCGTCCGCGGGGCCGCCCTCCAGGGCCACGATGCCGGTGTTGGCCAGGACGTGCCGGGCCGCGAACCCGGCGTCGACGTTCTCCGCGCGCAGGGCGGTCCAGACCCGGATTGCCGCGCCGTGGCTGACGACGGCGACCGTGCCGCCGTCGTCCGTGCTCCCCGGGGACGCCCCGCCCCGGGGCCCGGCAGCTGCCGCCGCGATCCGGTCGACGGCGTCGTCGAACCGGGCCAAGAAGTCGTGGCCGCTGGGACCGGTAGGCATCCGCCGGTCCAGCTCGCCCGCGGCCCACCCGAACACCGTGCCGAGGTAGCGCAGGTGGGACTCCCGATCGGTGAGCTTCTCCAGCGCGCCCGCCTCGATTTCGTGCAGCCCGTCCAGGACCGTGACATCGAGTCCGCGGCGGCCGGCCAGCGGGGCGGCGGTCAGCTGGGTCCGGATCAGAGTGGAGGCGTAGAGCCGGCTGATTTCCAGCCGCGCCAGGGAACGGGCCAGGGCCTCCGCCTGCCGTTCGCCCAGCTCGGTCAGGCCGGGGCCGGGATGCGCCGTGTCGAGCTGGCCGAGCACGTTGCCCGGCGTCTGGCCGTGCCTGATCAGGAGGAGCCTCATAGCCCGAATTTTACCGCCGCACCCTGCGAGGGGAGCCGGGCGTCAGGGGATGAGGACGGTGGCCTGGATCGGGGCGTGGTCGCTGGGGTAGCGGTCGTCGAGGCGGAAGGTGTTGACCGCCGCGTCGGCCACCTGGATGCCGGGGGTGACGGCGATCCAGTCGATCCGGCTCTCGCCCACCACCGGGTCCTTGTAGTTCGGGAAGGTGCCGTACGCCGGGGTGAGGTGCCGCTTGGCGACCAGCCAGGAGTCCCGGAACGGGCCGCCGTCCACCAGGGTGGAGTATGCCCCGGAGGCGCCGGCGCGGGCGTTGAAGTCGCCCATCACCACGGTGGGCAGCCCGGGTTCGAAGCGGGCCGTGTGGTCGATGATGGCCTCGGCGCTGCGCAGCTGGGCGTTCTCCGACTCGTGGTCGAAGTGCGTGTTGAGGACCATCAGCTCCCGGCCGGTGCTGCTGTCCTCGAACCGGCCCCAGGTGGCGATCCGGGTGGTGTCGTTACCCCAGGTGGCGGATCCCGCGACGTCAGGGGTGTCCGAGAGCCAGAACTGGTCCCAGGCCTGCAGCAGCAGGCGCCGGGAGTTGTAGAAGATGCAGGAGTACTCACCACGGCTGCCGCCGTCGCGGCCCTGGCCGATCATCCGGTAGTGGTCCGGCAGCGCCTCTTCGATCACCGCCAGCTGGTGCCCGAGGCCCTCCTGGATGCCCAGGACGTCCGGGAGTTCCTCGGCGAGCACGGCCTGCAGGGCAGGTGCCCGCTCAGGCCAGTAGTCGGCCTGGCCGGGGAGGGTGTGGTTGGTATCGCAACGGATGTTGAAGCTCATCAGGCTCAACGCGGCGTCGTCCGCCCCCGGAGATTCGGGGGCGTCCGTCGCCAGGGGGTCCGGGTCGGTCAGAACGGTCCGTGCGGTCGACGCTATGTCGCTCGGCAAGGGAGTCTCCTCGTGTCGGTTACAGTCCCAGAATCCACGATACGACTGGCCGGTCCTCGACGGCGGCGTAAACGCGGATGTGCCGGAAGGTTAATTCGACGTGAATGACCTAGCGGCCGTCCGCCAGGTGATCGACCAGCCTGTCCGCGATGCCGGTGTAGCGGCCCGGCGTGAGCGCCAGCAGGCGTGATTCCGCCTCGGCGGAGAGGCCCAGGCCCTGGACGAACTCCTGCATCCGGGCGGCGTCCACCCGCTGGCCGCGGGTCAGGTCCTTCAGCCGCTCGTAGGGGTTTTCCATGCCCGGCACGCCAGCGATTGCCTCGGCACGCATGACCATCTGGATGGCCTCGCCGAGGACCTCCCAGTTGGTGTCCAGGTCCGCGGCCAGCACGTTCTCTGCCACGTCCAGGCGGTCCAGGCCCTTGGCGACGTTGGAGATCGCCAGCAGCGAGTGGCCGAAGGCGACGCCGATGTTCCGCTGCGAGGAGGAATCGGTGAGGTCGCGCTGCCAGCGGGAGGTCACCAGGGTGGAGCCGAGCACGTCCAGGAGGCCGGAGGAGATCTCCAGGTTCGCCTCGGCGTTCTCGAAGCGGATCGGGTTGACCTTGTGCGGCATGGTCGAGGAGCCGGTCGCGCCGGCCACGGGGACCTGGGCGAAGTAGCCGATCGAGATGTAGCTCCAGATGTCGGTGCAGACGTTGTGCAGGATCCGGTTGAAGCGGGCGACGTCGGCGTACAGCTCTGCCTGCCAGTCGTGGCTTTCGATCTGGGTGGTCAGCGGGTTCCAGGTAAGGCCGAGGCCCTCGACGAAGCCCTTCGCGACGGCTTCCCAGTCGGCTCCCGGGACGGAGGCGACGTGCGCGGCGTAGGTACCGGTGGCGCCGTTGATCTTGCCCAGGTATTCGGTGCGCGCGATCCGGTCCAGCTGGCGGGTCAGGCGGTGCGCGATGACGGCCAGTTCCTTGCCCAGGGTGGTGGGGGTGGCGGGCTGGCCGTGGGTGCGGGAGAGCATCGGGACGGCGCGGTTGGCCTCGGCCATGGCGCTGATCTGGGCCACGAGCGTGCGGGCGGCGGGCAGCCAGACATCCTCGACGGCGCCCTTGATGCCGAGCGCGTAGGAGAGGTTGTTGATGTCCTCCGACGTGCAGCCGAAGTGGACCATTGCGGTCAGGTGCTCGATCCCGATGCCGGGCAGGCGGCGGCCGATGTAGTACTCGACGGCCTTCACGTCGTGGACGGTGACGGCCTCGATCTCGGCGAGTTCGGCCACCGAGGCGGCGTCGAACTCGGTGACGATGTCCCGCAGCTGCTGCTGCTGTTCCGCGGACAGCGGGCCGGCGCCGGGCAGGACGTTGTTGCCGGTCAGGTGGATCAGCCATTCGACCTCGACGGCGACGCGGTCGCGGTTGAGCGCGGCCTCAGAGAGGTAGTCCACCAAAGGCGCGACGGCGGACTGGTAGCGGCCGTCCAGCGGTCCCAGGGCGATGGGGGTGCCGGAGGCGGCCAGGGCCAGGCGTCCGGACGGCGTGCGGGTCTCAGCTGTGGCAGCAGTTTCAGGCATGGTCCGATTCTTTCACGAAGTGCCGCCGGGGCCGAAGCCGGGCGGTGGTATGACAGCCGCCCGGGCGGGGCGCAGCCCGTTGTCCACATAGCCTCACCGTGCCGTGTCCGCCCCCGGTGCGTGGCCCTAGCGTCGTTCTGTGGCCGGGGTGTGCAGGAGGCAACCCCAGGAAGAGAACACACGGCAGAGAACACGAGGAAGCCGGCTTAAGCCGGAGAAAGGAGGGATGCGCGATGACGTCCACAACCGTGCTGGCCGGGGACGCGGCGGCCTGCGCCTCCCGCAGCGCCGAGGTGCAGCGGCTCGCGGCCCGGGTGGCCGGATGCGCCGGGCAGGCGGACGCCGTCCTGGCGGCGCTGGCCCGGTTGGAGCTGCAGACCTGGCAGTCGCCGGCCGGGCGGGCCTACCGGGTGACGCTCTCGCTGCAGGCGGCCTCGCTCCGACGGGCCCGGGATGGCCTGCTCGAGGCCTCGTCGGCGGTGCTGGCCCACGCCCGGTTTGTGGCCCTCGCCCCCGGCCGGTCCGGGTTTTGAGAGGACGGGTACTGATGACGGAACTCAGCCCGGCAGGTTCCGGCGAGGTGCCGCGTCCGGTGGCCCCGCCCCCGGACGGCATGCTCCGCATCCGCGGCGGGGTGGGCGGCGTGGCCTTCCAATTCGAAGAACTGCTGGCCGGCGCGGCAGCCCTGGACGCCTCGGTGCGGGACCTCTACGCCGTTGAAGCGGAGGCGGACGGGATCCGCCGCTCCCTGTTCCCCTATCAGCAGGACGCCTACCGCAGCGGCAGTGAAGCCATCACCGCTGTGGGGGAGGCAGGCCGGGGGATCGGCAGGGTCCGGGCCGAGCTGGAACACATCGCCGCCCAGGTCCGGGCCAGCCACCGGGACTACGAGTTCACCGAGGCCCGAAACGCCCTGCTGCTGAGGATGGGCCTGGCCGGACCCGAGTACGGATCCGTCGGCGGGGTTCTGGGCCTCCCCGGGGTCCGCGACCGGTTCGAAACCGGGCTCGCCTCACCGGGGAGCCTGGCGCTGCTGCTGGGCCTGCCGCTCCCGCTGGCCGGAGCGCTCGCCGGGGTTCCCGGCTCGTCCTCGATCGGTGGCCTGGTCAGGGCGCTGACGGACGAGCCCGGGCTCGGCTTCCTCAAGCCCCGTCCGGTCTCGGCCACCGCCGGGGGCACCAGCACCGAAACCGTGGACCTGACGCCGGCCGGACTGCTCCGCCGTACCGAGGACGTGGACCGGACGCCGGGTGAGATCGAGGTCATCAGGGTCGATGCCGCCGGCGGCCCTGCCTGGGTGGTGCTGGTCCCGGGGACGCAACTGGGCGGTCTTCCCGCCGGAACCAACCCCTTCGACACGGCCGGCATCGCGGAGGCGCTGGGCTATGACTCCGTCGAAACAACAGCCGCCATCAGGTGCGCACTGCGTGAGGCCGGCGCGGAGGCGGGCGATCAGCTGGTGGCCGTCGGCTACAGCCAGGGCGGCATCCACGCCATGAACCTCAGCCGGGACAAGGCATTCCTGGCCGAATTCGACCTCAAGTACGTCCTGACGGCCGGGTCGCCGGTCGGCGGGATCAGCCCCGCCCCGGGGATCAGCAGCCTGCACCTGGAACATCGGGAGGACTGGGTGCCCGGGGCCGACGGCGCCCCGAACGCGGACACCCGCGACCGGGTCACGGCCACCCTGACCAACGCCCTGAGCGTCCCGGCGCCAAAGGACTTCGGCCTGGGGCCGGGGCACCGGCTGGGGAACTACGAGGCCGGCGCCGCCGCCGTCGAAGCTTCCCGTGACCCGTCGCTGCAGGCGTCCACCGCCGCGCTCGCGGCCGTGGTGGGTACGGGCGGGACGGCGGCCGTCACCCGGTTCGCGCTCCGCCGCGAGGCACGCCCCGTACCGGCGGGAGGGGGGAGCGTCAGGGCCGACGCCGGCGGTATGGTCAGCGGCGGCCACCGGGAAGCCGGCCGGCCACCAGCGACACCAGGGTCACGATGATGGCGGCCAGGACGGCGGTCCAGAAGAAGGAGTCGATGGTGAAGTGCACCGGCGTGTAGGAACTCAGCCAGGCCGTCAGGTACAGCATGGCCGCGTTGATCACAACGGTGAACAGGCCCAGGGTGAGGATGGTGATCGGCAGTGACAGCAGGCTGACCAGCGGCTTGACGAAGGCGTTGACCAAGCCGAAGATCAGGCCGATGAACAGGTAGGCCAGGATGATGCCGATGGTCTCCGTGCCCTGCGTGACCCCCTGGTCCGCGACGGCGCCGGTGGTGGCCGTGGTGGAGATATTCAGTCCCGGCAGGATCCAGCTGGCCACCCAGAGGGCCAGGGCATTGACGATGACCCGCACAAAGAGAGAGCGCATGGTCCCATGCTGTCACATCACCGGACGCACGGGCAGGGTGGCGTCGTAGGCTAGGGGGCATGACTTCTTCTGACAGCCTGGCCGGCGGAATTCGCCCGCGGCCGGTGGTGGACCTGCTTCCCCGATACGCCGCCGGCAAGCCGCCGGCTCCCGTCGAGGGGCTGGTCAGCTACAAGCTTTCCTCCAATGAAAACCCGCTTCCGCCGATCCCTGCAGTGCAGCAGGCCATCGCGGCGCGGACCGACTTCAACCGCTACCCGGACCCGCTCAGCAGCAAACTCCGCGCCGCGCTCGCCGATTTCCTCGAGGTCCCGGCCGAGGACATCGTCACCGGCGCCGGCAGCCTCGGCGCCCTGAACCAGCTGCTGGCCACCTTCGCCGGCCAGAACGACGACGGCAAGGCCGACGAGGTCATCTACGCCTGGCGCTCCTTCGAGGCCTACCCCATCAGCGTCGGCCTCGCCGGTGCCGAGAGCGTCCGCATCCCGCTCACCGCGGACGGACGCCACGACCTGGACGCCATGGCCGCAGCCGTCACTGTCCGGACAAAGATGATCCTGCTCTGCACCCCGAACAACCCCACCGGGCCCATCCTCACCACCGAAGAGACGGAGCGGTTCCTCAACTCCGTGCCCGCGGACGTCGTCGTCGTGATCGACGAGGCCTACCAGGAGTTCGTCCGGGCCGAGGATGCCGTGGACGGCATCGAGATGTACCGCAAATACCCCAACGTGGTGGTGCTCCGGACCTTCTCCAAGGCTCACGGCCTGGCCGGCCTCCGGGTTGGCTATAGCGTCTCCCAGCCCGAGCTGACCCAGCACCTGCGCGTCACGGCCACCCCGTTCGCCGTATCCCAGCTGGGTGAGGACGCCGCGGTCGCCTCCCTCCTGCACTACCACCAGGTTGTAGAAAGGGTACAAAGCCTGGTCGACGAACGGGACCGGGTAACGGCAGGCCTGCGGGACCTCGGCTGGTTCGTTCCCGAGGCCCAGGGCAACTTTGTGTGGCTGAACCTCGGGGCCAACAGCGGCGAATTTGCCGCACTGGCGGGGGAACAGGCGCTCTCCGTCCGGGCCTTCGGCGACGAGGGTGTGCGGGTCAGCATCGGCGAGACGGAAGCCAACACCCGCTTCCTCGAACTGTGTGCGAACTATACAAAAGCCCCGCAGCGTTCCTAGCGGTAAACATCACCCCCTGCGGCCGCCCGCGGAGGGTACTGTGGGGACGAGTAAGCCATCATGTATGCCGGAACCGGGATGTATTCCCGGTGCGGCATATCTTCCACCGAGTGCAGCGCCCCGGATGCGGCAGGCAAGGAGACGGTATGGGTACACAACTGCCCTCCACCGAGTTCGACGGAACCGACACGGATGACCGCCGCGAGGCGCAGGCCGAGGCTGTCCTGGGCGACCCCGACGTCCCCATGGTCCAGCTCCTGCGCCCGGACGGGACCCTGGGGACTGACCCGGTGTTCTCCGAGTACGCCGCCCGCCTGGACCCCGGGAAGCTGAGGGGCTTCTACGCGGACATGGCCAAGATCCGCCGGTTCGACGTCGAGGCCACCGCACTGCAGCGCCAGGGCCAGCTGGCCCTCTGGGTGCCGCTGACCGGCCAGGAAGCCGCGCAGATCGGCTCGGGCCGGGCCAGCCAGCCGCAGGACTACATCTTCCCCACCTACCGGGAACACGGCGTCGCCCTGACGCGGAACGTGGACCTGGCCGAGCTGCTGCGGCAGTTCCGCGGGGTGTCCAACGGCGGCTGGAACCCCAAGGACACCAACTTCCACCTGTACACGCTGGTCCTGGCAGCCCAGACGCCGCACGCCGTCGGCTACGCCATGGGCATCCAGCGCGAGCAGAAGCTGGCCCCGACCGGGGAGAAGGCCGCCGTCATGGTCTACTTCGGCGACGGCGCCAGCTCCGAGGGTGACGTCCACGAGTCGATGGTCTTCGCGTCCTCGTTCAACGCCCCCGTTGTCTTCTTCTGCCAGAACAACCACTGGGCCATCTCGGTCCCCACCACGGTGCAGACCCGGATTCCGCTCTCCAACCGCGCCAAGGGCTACGGCTTCCCGGGCATCCGGGTGGACGGGAACGACGTCATCGCGGTGCACGCCGTGACCGAATGGGCCCTGGACCGGGCCCGGCGGGGCGAGAGCCCGGTGCTGATCGAGGCCTTCACCTACCGGGTGGGCGCCCACACCACGGCGGATGACCCCACCAAGTACCGCGGCTCGGAGGAAGAGGCGCAGTGGCGGGCCAAGGATCCGCTGGAGCGGCTCGAGAAGTACCTGCGGGCCGAGGGCCTCGCGGACGACGCCTTCTTTGAGCAGGTCAAGGCCGACGGCGACGAGCTCGCCGCCTACGTCCGCAAGACCACCCACGACCTGGAGACCCCGGACATCCGGCAGGCCTTCGCGAACACCTACGCCGAGGCCCACCCCCTGGTGGCCGAGGAACTGGCGTGGTTCGAGGACTACAGCGCCGGCTTCGCCGATGAGGCGGCGGAGGCCGAGGACTCCGGGACCCAGGGCACAGCGACAGACGGGGCAGCCAGCCGATGACCACCATGACCATTGCCAAGGCCATCAACGAGGGCCTGCGCGCCACCCTGGCCGGCAACCCGCGCACCCTGCTCATGGGCGAGGACATCGGACCCCTGGGCGGCGTCTACCGGGTCACCGACGGCCTGATCGGCGAGTTTGGCGCCGACCGCGTCGTCGACACCCCGCTGGCCGAATCCGGCATCATCGGCACCGCGATCGGCCTGGCCCTCAGCGGCTTCCGGCCCGTCTGCGAGATCCAGTTCGACGGCTTCGTCTTCCCGGGCTTCAACCAGATCACCACCCAGCTGGCCAAGATGCACTCGCGCAGCAACGGCAACCTCACGGTCCCCGTGGTCATCCGCATCCCCTACGGCGGCGGCATCGGCTCGATCGAGCACCACTCCGAGTCTCCCGAGGCACTGTTCGCACACACCGCCGGGATCCGGATCATCACCCCGTCCAACCCGCACGACGCCTACTGGATGATCCAGCAGGCCGTCGATTGCCAGGACCCGGTGATCGTCTTCGAGCCGAAGCGCCGCTACTGGCTCAAGGGCGACGTCGACACCGCCGCCCCGGGCCGCTCCGCCGACCCGTTTGCCGCCCATGTGCTGCGCGAGGGAACCGACGCCACGGTGGTTGCCTACGGCCCGCTGGTGCCCGTGGCCCTCGCCGCCGCCAACGCCGCGGCCGAGGACGGGCACAGCGTCGAGGTGATCGACCTGCGCTCCATCTCACCGATCGACTTCGACACCGTCACCGCGTCCGTGAAGAAGACCGGCAGGCTGATCATCACACACGAGGCCCCCACCTTCGGCGGCATCGGCGGCGAGATCGCGGCGCGCGTCAGCGAGCGGGCCTTCCACTCCCTGGAGGCCCCGGTGCTGCGCGTCGGCGGCTTCCACATGCCCTACCCGGTGGCCAAGGTCGAGGAAGATTACCTGCCGGACATCGACCGCATTCTTGAGGCGCTCGAACGCGCCCTCGCCTACTGACGGGGAGCACCATGACCGTAAACAAGTTCAACCTCCCGGACGTCGGCGAGGGCCTGACCGAGGCTGAAATCGTCTCCTGGAAGGTCAAGGCCGGCGACACGGTGGCCGTCAACGACATCCTCTGCGAGATCGAGACCGCCAAGTCAATCGTCGAACTCCCGTCGCCGTACGCCGGGACGGTTGCGGAGTTGCTGGTCGCCGAGGGCGTGACGGTCGACGTCGGCACCCCCATCATCAGCGTGGCCGACGCCGGCGCCCCCACGGCACCCGCCCCGGCGGCTTCCGCGGCGCCCGCCCCCGACCTTACACAGGCGCCGGAGGCACCGGAACCGGCTCCGATGTATGGCACGCTCACCCCGGGCGGCGACGCCGAGCCCGCCGCAGAAGCCGACGGCCGCCCCGCCGGCGGCCCGCTGGTTGGCTCC
>NZ_JBFBKP010000064.1:0-24582 GCF_040702285.1 Arthrobacter sp. NPDC080086 | reverse complement strand
CGTCCCGGGCGTCCCGCCGTCGAGCGCGCAGACGAGCCCCCGGAGCATCACGACGCCCTCGGCCAGCGGCAGCCGCTCCGCGGCCGCAGTCGCAGTCGCGGCCGCAGCCGAGTCACCCCCGGCCGCGGGCAGTACGGCCTCGAAATTCTCAGCCGCCGGCAGCCGGCGCTCGGTCCAGGTGGTCACGTCGCGGCCGCTGAGTTCGGTAGTGGTGCCGCCGTCGAGCCGGACGGTCAGGTCGATCTCGCCGCGGAGGAACACCCGCAGGGGCGCCGCCAGGCCCACCACGCCGAACCACGGCAGCCGGAACAGCGACCCGCCCGAGGCTGCGGTGACGGCGTCGAGCACCTCGTGGATTTCCGGGGACCGGCCGAGCAGCGCCCACAGCGGCTCCACCAGGGACCGGCCGGTATCCGGCGGCAGCAGCACGACGGTGCCGCCGCGGACGATTCCCAGCCAGTCCCCCGGCAGGTAGCTCAGCTGTGCCCGATCCTCAGCAGCGTGAGCCGCTGCGGCGTCAGCGCTTGCCATGGCTGTCCCGGTCCGGGGTGTCGGCCACCGCGCCGTCGGGGGCCACGTCCAGGACCTCGGTCGCGGCGGAGTCGGCGGTGATGTCCTGCGTTTCAGAAATGCTGGCCGGGAGAACGTCGGTGTCGACCAGTTCGGGCCGCGGGAGCGTGTTCTCGTCCTCGGCCTCGCCGGGGGTGCGCGGGGCGGTGTGGGCGCCGCCGTCGCCGGCCACGTTGCTGGCGTCCACCACGATGCAGGTGACGTTGTCGCGGCCACCGCTGCGCAGCGCCGCCTGGATGAGCTGGTCCACCGCTGCCTGCGGGTCCGGCTCGCCGGCAAGGATGCCGGCGATCTGCTCGTCGTCGAGCTCGCCGTTCAGCCCGTCGGAGCAGACCAGCATCCGGTCGCCTTCCTCCACGGGCAGCAGCCAGTAGTCCGCTTCGGTCTCGTCGCCGGTGCCCAGCGCCCGGGTGACCACGTGGCGGCGGGGGTGCACGGCGGCCTCGGCCTTGGTGATCTCCCCGGCGTCGACGAGTTCCTGGACCTCGGAGTGGTCCACGCTGACCTGGCTGAGCTTGCCCTGGCTGAGCCGGTAGGTGCGGGAGTCGCCGATGTTCATGACCAGCCAGTACGGCACGCCACGCTGTTCCACCACCACGACGCCGGTGAGGGTGGTGCCGGCCCGGGAGCCGGTGGCCTCGCGGATGTCCGCGTCCGCCTGGACCAGGTACTGCTGGAGGCCCGCCGCGGTGGCGTCGCGTTCCCCGGTGGCCAGCTGCGGGATGCCGGCGAGGGTTCGGACGCAGATGCCGCTGGCGATTTCGCCGGCCTCGTGTCCGCCCATGCCGTCGGCGACGGCGAAGACCGGGTCCGCGGCGATGTAGGAGTCCTCGTTCATCTCACGGCGGAGGCCGCGGTCCGTGCCGTAGCCGCAGTTGAGCCGGAGGCTGGGAACATCGCCGGGGACACCGCTGGGGGCGCTGCCTGCTGCGCTGCTGGCTGCACCCACGGGGGCTTCGGCGGAGGGAACGGGAGACGGCTGTGTTGTCATGCCTGTCCTAGGTAGAAGGAGCGGTCACCGAAGTGCACGGTGGAGCCGGGGCGTACGTGGGTGGGCTCTCCGGGGGCCAGCGCGGTGCGGATGCCGTCCGGGGTGGTGACGGCGCTGCCGTTGGTGGAGTTCCGGTCGGTCACCCAGATACCGCCGTCGCCGGCCTGCAGGTGCAGGTGGGTCTTGGAGATGGAGCGGCCCGGGTCGGCCACGGGGATCAGCTGCACGGCGTCCTCGCCGGGGTGGCCGGCGGGGTTGCGCCCGATCAGCGAGGCGCGGTCGAGCTCGATTTCCCGGCCGTCGTCGATCCGGATCCTCAGCATGGCGAGGGTGATCGGCGCGGAGGAGTCGCCGCGGACCTGGGTGCGGTCATGATCGTCGTCGGGGTGGACGCCGAAGGCGCGGTTGTTCGCAGGCGTGCTGCGGACGGCCTCGATCGGGGCGAACCCGGCGGAAGCGGGGACGGCGGCGGGCGCGGGCGCCGCGGCACCGGGTTCAGCCGCCGGGGCCGGGGCGGGTGCAGGTGCAGGTGCAGCAGTCGCAGGCCGGGCATTCAGCCGGGCGGCACCCGCGACGGGCGAGGCGACCTGCTGGACCGGCGGCAGGTCGAGCGGGGCGAAGCTGTAGGGGCCCTGGATCCCGCCGGTGGTGATGGGGTTGCGTCCGGCGGCGACGTCGAACACCAGGGTCTTGGCGGCGGCGTCGTGCCAGCCGCGCAGCCCGTTGTTCTTGTCCCACCGGTTGGAGATGACCACCAGGACGGCCCACACGGCGGCAATCACGACGGCGGCCCCGAGGATCCACTGCGCGGCGCCGAACCACTGGAAGACCACCACCAGGACCGCGGCCACGGCGGCCAGCAGCACCCCGGCCCCGGTGATCAGCCCGCGCAGGAACACCGCGCCGCCGCCGGGGGCGTACCCGTCGGCGTCGGCGGTCCGGAGGCCCAGCACGCGGTTGCCCAGGGTGACGCCGGAACGGGACTCGAGCACCGCCTGGACGATCACGTACACCGCGGCGATGCCCAGTCCGATGCCGCCGAACAACACCAGCGAGGAGGTGTTGTAGATGATGGTTCCGTTGCTGCGGGTGCGGGTGACCTGCGAGAACCCGACGGCGAAGAGGATCGTCAGGACCGCCACCGGGCCCGTCCAGTCCAGCACCGCGGCCCCCAGACGCCGCTGCGCGGTCGCTGGAACCAGCTCAAGCTTGTTCGGCAACGCGGTACCTCCCCCTGGTCCGTGGACGTCAGCGCCGGCCGTCCGGGCGTCCCGTGATGTCGCGCCGCCCGGACTGTTTGGCGCTACCGGGATAGTACCGGGTCCGGGGACACTCCGCGGGGCGGAGGGGACGGCGTGGGCGGCGCGGTTGGCCAGCGGCGTCCCGCAGGCGGGGCAAAATGTGGCGCCCGGGCGGATCGGCTGCTGGCAGCGCGGGCAGCGGCTGGCGTCGGTCATGGCTCGGTGCGGGTCTTCCTGAAGCGTCACTGTGGTTCCTGGGGCGGACCGGGCTCCACTGTACTAGCTGACTTCCGGCCGGCCCGTTTCCTGCCGGGCAGCACCGGCCTGAGGCTGCGCAGCGTAAGCGCGGCGCGGCCCTCGGCCAGCAGTGACCGGGGCGAGAACCTCGCCTGCTGGCGCCGCCAGAAGCCCATCGTCCCGGTCATTTCCTTGAGCGACCCGTCCACGATCTCCCAGTACTGGCGCACCTGGTCCTCACTGGGTTCGCCCGCGCCGAAGATGGCGGCGTCGGCGCGGTGGGCCAGCAGCGTCGTCGTGCCCTTGCTGGCGGGGAACGCCTCGCCGAGCACCGCGGAGGTTTCCCGCCGGGTGGCGCGGCCGTCCACGCCGGCGCCCAGGTCGGTGGCCAGGCTCAGCACCTCGCTCCAGCCGCCGCCCACGCGCTGGGAGGGGTTGCCGGTGGTGAAGCGGGCCTTTCGCCGCCGGGACTTCAGCAGGGCGATCAGCAGCAGTGGCAGCGCGATCACGGCCACCGGGATGAGGGCGACGCCGATCGCGGAGAGCAGCGGTCCCCAGAACAGCCAGGGGTTGTTCTTCTTCTCATCCGCGTCCAGGGCGTCCGGGGAGGAGTCCGGCGGCAGCTCGGCCGGCTCCTGCGGCGGGGGCGGCGGCTGCAGCACCTGCGGCTTGGGCTTGGACTTGTTCTCCGGGTCAGGTGGGATCGGGACGTTGTCCTTGGGCGGGGTGGGGTCGAAGGCCACCCAGCCGACGCGGTCGAAGGCCACCTCGACCCAGGCGTGGACGTCCTTGCCGGTGATCTGCACCTGGCCGGCGCCGTTTTCCGGGCCCTTGGGGTCCGGGTAGAAGCCCATCACCACGCGGGATGGGATGCCCAGGTGCCGCAGCATCAGGGACATCGCCACGGAGTACTGCTCGTCGTCGCCGAGCATCTGCTTGGCGGTCAGCAGGGCGCGGATGCGGTTGGAGCTGTGGCCGGAGACGCTGGGCAGCTGGCCGTCGTCGATCAGGCCGTTGCTGAAGGCGCCCTTCTTCTGGAAGTGGGCCTCGATCTGCCGGACCCGGTCGATCGCGGTGGGCGCGTCCGCGGCGAGGTCGTTCGCCTGGGACCCCACCACGGGCGGGACTTCCTCGGGGTCCGGCAGGGAGTCCTTGGCGAAGTCGTACTGCGTCAACTGCCCGTGTTCGAGCATCACCGGGTCGGCCACCTGGACGCTGTAGGAGTCGCCCTTGGCCAGTCCCCTGGTGGTGACGGCGGTGTCCGTGCCGGAGTTGAAGTACAGGCCGGACGCGGCGCCGGAGCCGTCGTTGGTGAAGCTGATACCGGTGGTTTTCCGGCCGCCGGGCAGGAAGTAGCCCTGGTAGTCCCCGATGGTCACGTCGAGGGTGTAGTCCCGGGTAGGCACGACGCCGGACGAGTCGGCGAGGGTGTTCAGCGACTTGGCGTCCCCCACCTTGCTGAAGCTGCCGGAGCCGTTGGGATCCATGGAGTAGTTGGTGCCGTTGAAGGAATCCAGCGCGGCCAGGCGGACCCGGCCGTCCTTGGGCAGGCCCTTGACCAGGAAGAGGTTGTCGTCCTTTTTGTCCTTGACGAAGTTCCGGAAGCTCGCCAGCGGCGTGACGTAGTCCTTCGGGTCGAACGGCGGGACGACGGCGTTGCGCAGCACCCGACGATCGTCCCC
This sequence comes from Arthrobacter sp. NPDC080086, assembly GCF_040702285.1. NCBI lineage: Bacteria > Bacillati > Actinomycetota > Actinomycetes > Micrococcales > Micrococcaceae > Arthrobacter > Arthrobacter sp. NPDC080086. The sequence goes on along the minus strand of NZ_JBFBKP010000064.1, from coordinate 19,861 downwards.
GCCGGTGAGCAGCGGGGAGGTCACGGCGGTGGTGCCGATGGCGACGGCGATCACGCCGGCGGCGGTGCCGAGGCGCCGAAGCCGGGCGGCACGGGCCGCGGCCGGGTCCGCGTCCGGCCGGTTCACCGAGACGGTGCGGGTGCTGTTGCGGCGCAGGGCGTCCCGGCGGAAGGTGGCCCAGGCGATCGCGATCACGGTCAGGGCGGTGCCGCGCTCCACGGTCAGGAATACGGCGTTGGTGCTGAAGGCGATCCCGGTGATGAACAGCACCAGGACCGGCAACAGCGGCCAGTACGGGTTCTTCAGCCGCCAGATCAACAGCCCCGCGGCCAGGGCGGTGAGCAGCGAGCTGAGGAACGGCACGATCAGGGTGCCACCCGCGGTCCCCACCGGCACGCCCACGGTGAGCATGTCCTTCCAGGCGAAGACGATGCCGGTCAGCAGGGTCCGGAGCGATTCCAGGCTGGGCAGCACGGCGGCCAAGGCCGCGCCCGGGACCGCCAGCGCCGTGCCGAAGACCAGGTAGGCGGCGAGGGTCAGCGCGGCGGTGGCGAGGCCACCGAGGCGCAGGTGCACGGAGGCGGCTGCGACGCCGAGGCCCAGCAGGACGCCGCCGAGGCCGGCCACGAGGTAGTACGGGTCGCCGCCGAAGCTGAGGCTGAAGCCCAGGACGCCCAGGCCCAGCAGCACGGTGAGGACGCCGGCGTCGAGCAGGTAGTGCCAGGCAGGCTGCCCGTCGCCGAACCCCGACATTGTGGCGGCGGAACGGGTGGCGGGCTTGCGGCTGGCGGGGTTGCGGTCGCGGCGCAGCGGGGTGGCACTCATGCGGCCGCCTTTCGGAGCACGATGGCGAGCTCGGCGAGGTCGCCGAGGGTGAGGACGGTCAGGTCCGCGATGTTGGCGCGGGAGGGGGCGGCGCCGGCCTGGACCCGGACGGCGAGGCTGCGGACGCCCGGCGGCACGGACGCGGCCGCGGAGCGCAGCTGCGTTGGGGTGACGTTGCTGCCGACGATGAAGAACACCACGGAGGCGTTCGGGACGGTATCGGCGAGCGTCCGGGCGAGGTCGACGGCGGTCTTCCGCTGCGACGCGCCCACGATCCGGGTCATGTCATCGAGCATGTTGCGGCCGGTCTCGCAGCGCAGCGGGCCCTGCTGGGTGAGGACGTCGAGGTTGCGCTGTTCGCGGATGGCCTGCAGGCCGATGGATCCGGCGGCGGAGATGGCAAGCTCGAACTCCTTCTCGGAGGCGTATTCGTCCGTGTTGGTCGACAGCGAGATCGCCAGGTGGGCGCGGCGGGTCTCCTCGAACTGCCGGACCATGAGCTTGCCGGTCCGGGCCGTGGTCTTCCAGTGGATATGCCGGCGGTCATCGCCCGGCACGTAGTCGCGCAGCGCGTGGAAGGACACGTCGGCGCTGGAGAGTTCGGTGGTGGGCATGCCCTCGAGGTCGCGGATGAAGCCGGCGGCGGACCCGGCGAGGGCCACGGTGCGGGGGTGCACGAACAGGTCGCGCGGTTCGGTCCAGAGCACCTGGCGGCGCAGCAGGTGCAGCGGGTCGGCGCGCACGGACCGGACCGGACCCACCACGATCACGGCGCGGCGGGCGGTGGGGATGGTGAAGAGGTCCTCGTGAACCTGCGCCGGCTTCATCCGCGGCAGGTGGAACACCGCCGTCGCGGACCCCACCGGCAGTTCCAGGGCGGCGGGCAGCAGCGGCCGCGCCGAGGTGTTGGACACCGCGATGCTGCCGACGGCGCTGTCCCCCACCGCCACCCGCATCCGGGCGAGGTCCAGCAGGACGCCGTAGGAGGACCGGCCCAGGATGAAGCCGACGGCCAGCACGAAGAGCACGAACGCGGCGATCGCCGCCGCCTGCGCTTCCGCCCAGCCGTAGGCCTGGCCCAGGATCCAGAGCAGCACGGAGCCGGCCAGCACGGCCCAGCCGAGGACACTGACCACGGCCAGGACCGGCTGGACGTGCCGCCGGAAACGATCGCGGACCAGCCGGGCGGCGGGGGCCAGCGCCAGGGCGGCGGTGCCGCGGGCCTCGGCCCAGACGGCGGAGGGGTGCAGCCGCGCGGGCACGGCAGCCCGGGAAAAGGGCTGCTTCAGACGGTCAGCAAGCCGGGTCAGCGGAGTGCCGGTGGACATAGGGGTGGCCTTCGTTCGTGCGGGACGTGCGGAGTGAAGCGGGACGTTAGACGGCGGCGCGCTGCTGCGGGGCGGCGACGTCGGCCAGCACCCGGGTGAGCACGGCGTCGGCGGTGGCGCCGGAGAATTCCGCTTCCGGGTCCATGACCAGGCGGTGGGTCCAGACGACGGCGGCGAGGTCCTTGACGTCGTCGGGCAGGACGAAGTTGCGGCCTTGGGCGGCGGCCCAGACCTTGGCGGCGCGGACCATCGCGAGGGCGCCGCGGACGGAGACGCCCAGGCGGGTCTCCGCCGCGTTGCGGGTCTCCTCGCAGAGCCGGGAAATGTATTCGAGCACCGCGGTGTCCACGTGCGTGGTGGCGGCCAGATCGGCCATGTCCGCGACGGCCTGGGTGGTGATCACGGCGGTGATCTCCTTGGACCGGTCCTTGAGGTTGGCGCCGCCGAGCAGCTGCACCGTGGAGGCGTGGTCCGGGTAGCCGATGGAGGTCTTGATCAGGAAGCGGTCCAGCTGCGCCTCCGGCAGCCGGTAGGTGCCGGCCTGCTCGATCGGGTTCTGGGTGGCCATCACCATGAACGGCCGGCCGGCCTCGTAGGTGGTGCCATCCACGGTCACGCGGGACTCCTCCATGACCTCCAGCAGCGCAGACTGGGTTTTCGGCGAGGCGCGGTTGATCTCGTCGGCCAGGACGATGTTGCTGAAGATCGGGCCCTTGTGGAACTCGAACTTCTGCGTCTTCTGGTCGTAGATGGTCACGCCGGTGACGTCGGAGGGCAGCAGGTCCGGGGTGAACTGGATGCGGCTGTTCGAGCCCTGCACGGTGGCGGCGAGGGCCCGGGCCAGGGAGGTCTTGCCGGTGCCGGGGGCGTCCTCGAAGAGCACGTGCCCCTCGGCCAGCATGGCCGTGAAGGTCAGCCGGATGACGTGCTCCTTGCCGAGGACGGCCTGGCCGACGTTGGCGACGAGCTTTTCGAAAGTGCCGGCAAACCACTCGGCCTGTTCGGTGGTCATGGTCATGGCGTGGTCCTCTTCTGGATCGGTTGGTTCATGGGTGGGGCGGCCTGGAGGGATTCCCGGCGGCGGCCGGCGTTCGAGGCGGTGTCGGCCATCAGCAGCCGCCGGGCTTCGGACCATACAGGTCTACCGTGGTGGACTTCACGAACCAGCCCGGGTGGCTTCCCTCGGTCACGCGGTACCACGGGGTGCCGTTGCCGTAGATGTCCTTGGTGCAGTTGACATCCAACCTGCCCTCGGAGTTCCGGACCCAGCCGACGCCGCAGGTGGGGCCGCTCGGGTTATAGGTGTCCGGCTCGCCGGGCTTGCCCGGGCAGGTGCTGTTGTGGGCCTGGATCTGGGACAGCGCCGGCGGCGGCGCGGGGTCAGACCCGGAGGTCGAGGCGGCGCTGCCGGAGCCGCCGCAGCTGGTGTCGTTGCAGGCCCGGACGGCCAGGGTGTGCCGCTTGTCCCAGCCGCCGGCGTTGTGGTCGTAGCTGCGGTTCAGCCCCACGCCGGTCCAGCCGCCGCCATCGTAACTGACCTCGTAGCGGACGATCGGCTTGCCGTTGTCGGCGGGCTGGGACCAGGTCCAGTGCACCTGTCCGTCGCCCGGCTGCGACGTGCCGCCGTTGACGTTCGGCACCCCTGGGGGACCGTAGGGGACGGCAGAGCCGATGGCCTGGGCGTCTCCGGAGACGTTGTTCTTGGTGGACACCGCAATAATGTTCACCGTGACGTTCCTGCCGTTGGGCTGGCCGCCGATGGTGCCGCCGCCCGCGTTGATCGGCCCGGAGCCGTAAGCGGTGTTCCACCGGTAGGCAATCTCCGAGGCGGTGGAGCCGTTGCGCTGAGCCTGCGTCAGCGGGGTGAAGGTGACCTTCAGGTCCCCGCTGTTGCCGGTCGCGGCCACGCTGCCGCCGCTGACCATGCCGGGCTTGCCGGCCGCCCGGACCGGGGCCGAGCCCGGGCTGGTACCGGAGGTGCCGGCCTTGTTGGTGGCCGCCACCGTGAAGGTGTAATTCGCCTCCGAATTGTCCACCGTGACGTTCTGCGAGGTGCCGGCGACTTGCTGGGTGTTCACCACGGATCCGCCCCGCAGTGTGGTGAGGGTGTAGGTGGAGATCGCGTCGCCGTTGTTGTTCGGCGCGGCCCATGAGACCTTCATCTGGCTCTGCGAACCCACCGAGCCGGCCTGGCTGGCGCTCGGCGCCGCCGGGGTGACGGGCACGCCGGCGGGGGTTTCCGGCGCCGAGTAGGCGCTCCATTCCGAGGGGTCCTTGGCGTCGTTCCGGGCCAGCAACCGCACCGTGTAGGCCACGCCGTTCTTCAGGCCTTTCCAGACGTAGCTGGTGGTGGTCAGGTTCTGGATCTGGGCATTCTGGCCCGCGGGGGCCGGCGAAATCTCCAGGTCGTAGGACTTGATCGCCGAGCCCTTGGAGGCGGGCGCCGTCCATGCCACGGCCAGCTGCTTGTCACCGAACTTCAGGGTCGGCGCGGCCGGGGTGTCCGGCTTGACGTCCGGTCGCACCTCGGCGGAGGCCGGGGACGGGTCGGAGGTGTTGATGGCGTTCGTGGCCGTGACGGTGAAATGGTACTTGGTGTTGTTGGTCAGCCCGTTCAGGGTGCACGAATTGGCCGGGCAGTCCTGGCGGAAGCCGCCCTCCCCTGTCACCGTGTACTTGGTGATCGGAGAGCCGCGGTCGGCCGGCGGGGTCCAGGTCAGCAGCGCCGTCCGGTCCCCCACGCTTTGGGCCTGCGGGGTGCTGGGGGCCAGCGGTTTGTCCTTGACGGTGAGCCGGATCCGGGCCGTCGAGTAACGGGCAGAGTCGTTGGTCTTGTCACCTACTGTGTAGGACACCACCATGGTGCCGGACGCGGACGGGGTGACCTGCACGCTGTCCCCGGCCACGGAGACGTTGCCGGAGCCGGTCTCCGCGGTGGCGGCGAGGATCTTCAGCGGCGTCTCCGGGAACGGGTTCGCGTCGTTGGCCAGCACGTTGACCGTCACCGGCTTGCCGACGGCGGCGTTTTCCTCGACGTCGTCGTTGGCCACCGGCTTGGGCCGGTTGGAGGACGTCGCGGTCAGCTGGTAAGTGGCCGTCGATTCCAGGCCGCGGCGGTCCTTGGCCTTCACCTGGACCGCGCCGGTTGCGCCGGAGGCGGTGCCGTCCTTGACCGTGACCTTGAGCGTCTTGCCGTCGATCGAGGCGTCGAACCCGGCGGGCGCGTTGCCGGCGAGTTCGTACTTCATGGCGTCCACGTCACCGTCGTCCGGGTCGGTGGTGAGCTTGGCCAGGTCGGTGCTGGCGGTGTCGCCCTTGGGCACGTCCACCTGGCTGCCCAGCAGCACCGGCGGGTTGTTCCGGTTGGGGTCCGGGAGCACCTTGGTGCGGATGCTCAGGGTGGACTTCAGGCCGGCCGGGTCGTCCGGGCCGGAGCCGTCGGTGACCTCAAAGCTCAGTGATCCGGGGCCAACGTAGTCCTGGCCGGCGGTGTACTTCAGCGCGGTGCCGTCGCCCGCGACCGGGTCGGAGCCGTCCGCGCCGATCAGCTTGATCCGGTCCGTCTGGGTCAGCCGCGGCGAGCGGCCGTCGCGGACCTTGACCCATTCCTTGAGGTCGACCGTGACGGACTGCCCGGCGACCACCTCGATCACGTCGTTCTTGGCGAGGGTGGGAACCTGCTGGCCGATGCCTGGGACCCAGATGATGGCGGTGGACTTCAGCCCGTCCACGTCCTCCACGGTGTAGGGGATCAGCTGCGGCCCCTCGGTCAGTTCGACGATCACGTTCCCGTCGGTGCCGGGCCGGGCGGTGGGCGACTCGGTGGAGATCTTGAGGTTCTCGCCGACGCCGTCGGGGTCCTCGTCGTTTTTGAGCACGGGCACGTCGACGGCGGTCTTGCCCAGCGTCTGGGCGGAGGTGACCCGGTCGTCGCGGGCGATCGGTGCCTGCAGCGGCACGTCCTTCAGGACCTTCACGGCGATCGAAGCCTGGGCGGTGGCTCCGCGGTCGTCCGCCACGGTGTAGCGGACGTTGGTGGTGCCCTCCTCCCCCGGCGCCAGCACGATGATCCGGCCGCTCTGCTTGCTGACGGTGGCCTGCAGCTCCTGAGGGGCCTCGATCTCGTTCGCGAGGATCTTGATCGGGTCGCCGTCGGGATCGGTGTCGTTGCCCAGGGCGTCGACGGCGATCTGCCGGCCGGGCCGGACCTTGACCTCGTCATCCACGGGTGTGGGCTTCTGGTTGACATCCCCCCGCGGGGCGATGCCCACCGTGACAGTTCCGGTGTTCACGGCGCCCTGCCGGTCCACCACCTTGTAGCGGAAGGTGTCCGTACCCGCGCCGTCGCCGGCGGCGGTGAAGTCGATGAAGTTGCTGCCCACGGTGGCCGTGCCCATCGACGGGGAACTGTCGATCCCGGTCAGCTGGACCGAATCGCCGTCCGGGTCGATGCCGTCCAGTTCCACCGGGATCCGGACGGTGCCGGCGGCAACCACGCGGGCGGTAAGGTTCTTCGGCTGCGGGCGGGAGTTCTGTGCCCCCTCCAGCGGCAGGATGTGGATGGTGACCGCGGCGGCGCTCTTCTGGCCCTGCGGGTCCACGGCGTTGTAAATGGCGCGGACGGTCTTCGGAACGGGGCCTGCAATGAACCGCAGGGTGTTCTCGGAGACGAAGCTCTTGCCGTCGGCCTCGGGGACGGGCTGCGGGAGCACTGGGTCCACCGTGAGTTTCTGGCCCTGAGGGTGGGTGTCGTTGGCCAGCACCGGAATCGTGACGACGTCGTTGACGCGCACGTTGACCTCGTCCGGCTTCGGCTGCGGGGCCTCGAGCACGGCCGGGGCGGGCACCGGGACCACGGAGACGCTGCCGGTGGCGGACTTGCTGCCGTTGGACATGGTGTAGCGGAAGGTGAACGGTTCCCGCGTGCCGACGATGTCGGTGACGCGCAGGACGCTGTGGTCGATCACGCTGACCGAGGCGGTGGAGTTCTCCGGCACCTGGACGGACTGTAGCACCAGGACGCCGCCGGCCGGGTCGGAGTCGTTGGCCAGCGGGTCCACCAGGACGCTGCCGCCGGTGGGCATGAGGGCGACGTCGTGCACGGCCACCGGGTTGCCGGTGTCCTTGCCGGATTCGACGTCCACCCGGATGAGGCCCTGGGTGCTTTGCGGGCCGTTGCTGGCGATGTAGGTGAGGTAGACGGGACCCGGGGTGTCGCTGCGGAAGGTGAAGGTTCCGCCGTCGGTCACGGGACCCAGCTGGGCCGGGCCTGCAGCTTCCACCTGGGCCAGGCGCAGGGCGCCGCCGTTGGGGTCGACGTCGTTCTTCAGCGGCGCGATCACCAGGTCCTGGCCGACGACGGCGGTGACGTGGTCCGCGTTGACCACCGGCTGCAGGGCGCCGGGCGGCTGGACGTTGACGATCACCTTGCCGGTGGTGGTGGCGCGGCCGTCCCAGACGCTGACCGTGACGGTCTTCTTGCCGGGGGCGGCGCCGGAGTCCTGGTAACTGAGCAGGCCGTCGCGGCGGACCTTGACCTGGTCCTGCTCGTTGTCCGCCTTCGCGTCCAGCAGCACCAGGTCATCGCCGTCGGGGTCCATCCAGTCGGTGAGGATGTTCTGGCTGACGGACTTGCCCTGCTCCACCAGCATGGTGGTGGGCTCGCCACGCTTGAACAGCGGGGGCTTGTTCTCGTCCGGGCCGACGACGCTGAGCGTGACGGTGCCGGCGGCGGACAGGCCGCGGCCGTCCGCGGCGTTGTAGCCGAAGGTTTCGGTGCCGGGCTTAGCGTCCGACGGGACGGTGATCTGGAAGGCCGTGCCGCCGTAGATGCTCTCCAGGCTGCCGGATTTGGGGCCGTTGCCGGCCACGGAGGCGGTGAGGACGTCGCCGTCGGGGTCGGAGTCGTTATCCAGGACCGAGAGCACGGTGGTGCGGCCGGGCCGCACGCCCACGGTGTCCGGCTTGGTTTCCGGCGGCCGGTTGGGCTTGGTGCGGTCCGGGAGGATGTTGATGGTGTTGTTGTCCGCGGATTCCTGGTCCTGGTCGTTGGACTGGTTCTTCGGCGGGATGACGTCGTCCCAGTTGTTCACCAGCTGCATGTTCTGGTTGACCAGCCACACGTTGCCGGAGTTCACATCGTTGAGCACCACCAGGTCCCGGTTGACTCGGAAAACATAGCTCGGCGACGCCGAGGCCTTGGGCACGTCGGAGGTCTTATCGTCCGCGTTGTTCACGCAGTCGCGGACGTACTTGTTCGCCCCGGACCAGGCCGCGTGCACACAACCGCCCAGCTGCACCGGCGCCGCCGGCACCCCCTGACCACCGAACGTCACCGTCCGCGCCGTCGAACCGTCCAGCGGGACCTCCAGCAGCGCCTTCGGCGTGGCCACGGCCACCGCGTCCGAACCCGGCCCGGGCTGCTGCAGCTTCGCATCCTTCGCATCCGCCAACGCCAGTTCCCGGCCGCCGGGCAGGAACAGCTTTGACCGGCCGGCGTCGAGCACCACCGGCTGGTCCCCCACCACGGTCAGCTGCACCGTTCCGGCGCCCTTCAGCCCATCCCAGGTGGCGGACTGCGAGTCCGCCGTGGGCTTCCCGGCCGTGTCGACACCGGTGACCGTGACCTTCCCGGACTTCGGGTCGACGCTGTAGATCCGGTCATCGGAGCCGACGACGGAGACCACGCCCTGGCCGCCCTGGAGCACCGGTTCCACGTTCTCCGGGTCAAAACTGTTCAGCGACGACGGCGAGAGCGCCCAAACCGACCCCTTCGCCGGGTCGGTCACGGCGATGACCCTCGAGCCGAAGCTGACCTCGGCGGATCCGGGCAGCTTCCGGTCTCCGCCAAGGCGCATCTGCGCGGCGGAGACCTGGTTCAGCGTCGCCCCGTTGGCGTCGTCGACGAACACCGTGCCGGCATCCTGCAGGACATCGAAAGAAGTCGACGCCGGCGTCACGGCACCATCGAGCACGCGGGACGGGTAATTCAACCGGCCGACGGCGTTCTTCGACTTCGAGACCACCCAGACGCCGCCGTCATTCAAATCCACCTCAGTGGTCTTGAAACCCGGGTACAGCACCGCGGCCACCACCGGGACGGCGAGCGACACCACAAACCCCACAACAGAGAGCAGGCGGCGTCGGGCACGGCTCAGTCGCCGGAAACGGGGCAGCAGGGAGCCCGGTTTCCTGGCTTTCAGAGTGCTCAGAAGTCGTGTCACGGCGTCAGTTGTCCCTCAAAAAAAATGCGGCATTGGGTTCCGGGCGGATGCCCCGGGCAGGGCTCTACGCCCCGCGACAGCCTACCGAACGGCCCGCGGCGGCGCGATGGGGAGCTCTGCCCGCCGGCGGCTCCCCCAGTGGGCTCCGGCCCGGCTGGGCCTCCACGACTATGACATAAGACCGGCGACTTTAGAAACCCCGGGACTTAGTCCAGGACCAGGCCCTTGCCCTGTCCGCGCTGCAGTTCCACCGGCAGGATCTCGCCGAAACCACGCACGTTTTCGGCTTCCCGGGGCAGCAGGACGAAGCGCTCGTCGTGCTCCAGGGCGGCGGCGGTCATGGAGTCCACCAGCACGGTGCCGGGGTCCGCGAGCGCTGTCAGCCGGGCCGCCAGGTTGACGGTGGGCCCGTAGATGTCGCCGAGCCTGGAGAGGATGCGACCCCAGACCATCGCCACCCGGGCCTGGGGAAGGATCTCGTCGTCGTTGAAGGCCTGTGAGAGGGCCAGGGAGATCTCCGCGCCCGCGGCGGGGGTCTCGGCAATATAGAGGACTTCGTCGCCCACGGTCTTGACCAGGCGGCCGCCACCCACGGAGATGATCTCCGCGCACTTGTTTTCGAACCGCTGCACTAGCTGGGCCAGGGTCTTCTCGTTCATCCGGCGCGAGAGGCTGGTGTAGGAGACCAGGTCGGCGAAGCCGACGGCGCGGGCCAGGGGCAGGGGTGCGTCGTCCTCGTCGCCCTCGCGGCCCTCCTCGCTGGAGGCCAGTCCGGCCTCGGCGCGGACGGCCAGGCGCTGCACGCCCGCGTTAAGCTGCCGGCGCCAGGAGTAGACGAGCACCTCCTCGAGGGCGTCCACCAGGGCGGGCAGCTGGCCGACCAGCTGCTTGCGGGCGACGGCGTCGCTGACGCCCTGCTGGTGGACCATGTCCTCGACCAGGGCCTCGATCTGCCAGACCACCATGCGGTCCGTCATCTGGCCGATGGCGCGGGTGACGGAGATGGCCGCTTCCTCGGTGAGTGTGCCGGTGCGGACCAGGCCCACCACGGTGTTCAGGGCGGTCAGGTCCGCCTCGGTGAAGGCCACGTCCTCGTCTCCGAGGTTCGGGAAGCCGAGGGCGCGCCATAGCTTCCGGGCCGAGAGCAGGGACAGGCCGGCCCCGGCGGCCACCTCGCGGCGGCGGAGCTTGCGTTCGCCGCCGAGCAGCCGCTGTTCGAGGGCCTTGATGGCCAGCCGTTCGGGCGACATGGCGCCGGTGGCGGGGTGGGCGGCGACGGCCTGGGCGCGGGCCGAGGTCGCCGCGGCGTCCGCATCGGCGTCGGCCGGGTCGGAACCGGCATCGGCGGCGTCGTCGGTCAGGGTTTCGGGATCGACTGTCCCGACAGCAGCGCCGTCAGCGGCACCTTCAGCAGCGGCGTCGCCTGCCGTGTCCAGCACCGCGGCCTCCAAGGCGGCGGGGTCAACGACGGCGTCGGGCACGTCGGAGGGCTCGGGAGCCAGGAGTCCGGTGTCCGGGTGCGCGTTCTCAGCGGTCATCTCGTCCACCTTCCCTCATCTCCCATGGCCATTCGTCGGAGCCGTCGTCCGTACCGCCGTCGTTCATCACTTCGCCCTCCGGAAGCTCTTCCATCGCCTCGAGGATGAAGCGCCGGAAGGTCATGACTTCCGGGACGTCGGGAATCACCGTGTTTGCGGGGTACCCGGTGTCCAAGGATATATTCCCGGACCGCAGGCTCCGCTGAAGCAACGACTGATCGACAAACACATTACGGACTGCGACGAGCGGAACCTGCTGGTCGCGGCGGCGGAGCATGCCGTTGCGGGCCACCAGGCGCCGGCTGGTCAGGATGTAGCGGCTGCCCTGCCAGGCCACCAGCCGGGGCAGCCCGTAGGAGAGCACGGCCCACGCGGCCACCACCAGGCACGCCCCGGTCAGCCAGGGCGTCCATTCCGCGGTCACCAGCGGCAGCAGCTTGCCCGGTCCGCCCTTGGTGATCCAAGCGCAGGCGTAGGCGGTAAGGGCCGCTACGACGATCAGGAGCAGCGCCGGTCCGATCAGGGTCCGGGGCTGCGGGCGGGTGGCCACGATGACCTGCTCGCCCGGGAACAGCTCTTTACGCATAGCCGCTTTCGGTGCCGGGCGGGCTCCACGGGCGCAGGTGGACGACGTCGCCGGCGGTCACCACATGCTCCCGGCCGCGCTCGTCCACCACCAGCAGCGAGCCGTACTCGTCCAGCCGGCTGGCGTGGCCGATGATCTCGTGGTCGCCGGGCAGCTGGGCCCTGACCTGCTTGCCCAAGGTGGTGAGCACGTGCTCCACCCGCTTGTGCAGGGCGGGTCCGCCGGCCAGGCCCGCGGCGGGGTCGCCGTCGGCGTTGCAGAACCCGCGGTACAGCGTGCAGAAGCGGGACAGGTAGCTCTTGAGCAGCTCGGTCCGGTCCACGGTGCGGGGGTTCTCCAGCAGCACGGACGTGGCGGTGGGTACCGGCAGCTCCGCGCCTGTCAGGGTGACGTTCAGTCCGGTGCCGAGGATCACCGGCGGGACGGCACCGTCGCCCACGGGGCCCAGCTGGGCGAGGATGCCGGCGATCTTCTTCCCGCGCACCAGCACATCGTTGGGCCACTTGAGTTCGGCCGGGATCCCGGCGGTTTCCAGCAGGGCCTCGCGCAGCGCCAGCGCGGCCAGCAGCGAGAGCCAGGAGTAGGAGTCGGTGGGCAGCGGCCGGCCGTCGGCGTTGACCGGGCGGAGCACAATCGAGACGGAAACCGAACTGCGGGCGGGCGCCTCCCAGTGCCGGTCCAGCCGGCCGCGGGCCGCACTCTGGTGCTCGGCGGTCAGCACGGACAGGTCCGGATACGCCGCCGGGTCCACGGTGACGCCGCGCAGCAGGTCCGCGTTGGTGGAGCCGGTGGAGTCGACCACACTCACCCCGGCGAGCCCGTTGCCGGCCAGGAAGGCAGGATCGGTCAGGGCCGCCCGGTCCAGCGGCGGACGGTCAGGGTTTCGCTGCTCGGCTTCCATGCTTGAATCCTACCGAGTTGCGGCCTCCCCGGCGCCGGTGACAGCCCGTCACCGGCGGCATGGTCGGGGAACTCAGAGGAAAATGTCAGGAACCAGCTGATCCTCCGGGGCGCCCATGCTGTACGGGGTGAAGTCCGTGACGCCGGCGGCCTTGAGGACCTGCTCGTCGGTGTAGAAGTTTCCGCTCCAGCTGCCCGACTCGGGGATGGCGTTGCCCGCGGTGAGGATGGCGTGCGCGGCGTCGGCCATGATCTCCGGGCCGCGGGCACCGCGGACAATGCGGTCCCCGCCGGGCATGTTGCGGATGGCGGCGGTGTCCACCAGCGTGCAGGGCCAGAGCGAGTTGACGCTGATGCCGTCCACCTTGAGCTCCTCGGCCAGGCCCAGGGTGGTCAGGCTCATGCCGTACTTGGCCATGGTGTACGCCAGGTGCAGGCCGGCCCACTTGGGGTCCAGGTTCAGCGGCGGCGAGAGGGTCAGGATCTGGCCGGCCTCGGACTCGCGCAGTGCCGGCAGGGACAGCTTGCTCAGCAGGAACGTGCCGCGGACGTTGATGTCCTGCATCAGGTCGTAGCGCTTCATGTCCACGGTGTCGGTCTTGGACAGGTCGATCGCGGAGGCATTGTTGATGACGATGTCGATCCCGCCGAACCGCTCCACCGTGGACGTCACGGCGCCCTCGACGTCGCCGTCGTTGCGCACGTCCCCCACCAGCGGCAGGGCCCGGCCGCCGGCCGCCTCGATCTGCTCGGCGGCGGTGTAGACAGTGCCCTCCAGCTTGGCGTGCGGCTGGCCGGTCTTGGCCAGCAGGGCGATGTTGGCCGCGTCCCGGGCGGCGCGCAGGGCGATGGCCAGGCCGATGCCGCGGCTGCCGCCGGACATCAGGATGGTCCGGCCGGCCAGGGACCCGGTGGCGCGGTAGGGGCCCGGCCGCTGGGCGGCGGAGGTGTCCAAAGCGTCATTGCTGGAAGTCATGGCACTACCCTAACCGATGTTACCCGCCAGTAACATCCCCTTTTTCCCGTGTGCCGTACGGCCCCACCCGCCGCGGATTCGGTCGAAAATTGTAGGGTTTCTACAGCGGCAAGCTCGAATACCGTTACTAGACTTGCCACAACGGCCCCGCTTTTGTGTGGATTCACCTAAACGGCGAATTCCCCGCACGGGCCCGGGCTAACGCCCACGACCGACAGAGAACGTCAGCACAGAACAACAGAGCCGGAGACACCTGATGAGCCACGATCTGACCACGACTGCGGGAAAGATTGCCGATTTCCGCGACCGCCAGGCCCGTGCCGAGCAGCCCTCCGGCCCCGAAGCCATCGCCAAGCAGCATGCCCGCGGCAAGAACACCGCCCGCGAGCGCATCGACCTGCTCCTCGACGCCGGCTCCTTCGTGGAGTTCGATGCCCTGGCCGTGCACCGCTCCACCGCGTTCGGCATGGAGAAGAAGAAGCCCCTCGGCGACGGGCTGGTCTCCGGCTACGGCACCGTCGACGGCCGGCCGGTCGCCGTCTACAGCCAGGACTTCTCCGTCTACGGCGGATCCCTCAGCCAGGTCAACGGCGAGAAGATCGTCAAGGTCCAGGAATTCGCGCTGCGCAACGGCTGCCCCGTGGTCGGCATCCTCGACGGCGGCGGCGCCCGCATCCAGGAAGGAGTCGCCTCGCTGGCCATGTTCGCGGACATCTTCCGCAACAACGTCCACGCCTCCGGCGTCGTCCCGCAGATCTCCCTCATCATGGGCCCCTCCGCCGGCGGTGCGGCTTACTCCCCCGCCCTGACCGACTACGTGGTCATGGTGGACAAGACCTCGCACATGTTCATCACCGGCCCCGACGTAATCAAGACCGTCACCGGCGAGGACGTGGACATGGAGACCCTGGGCGGCGCGCGCCAGCACAATGCCAACACCGGCACCTCCACCTACCTCGCCGCCGACGAGGCCGACGCCGTCGAGTTCGTCCGCGAACTGCTGGACTTCCTGCCCTCGAACAACCTGGCCGAGGCCCCCGTGCTGGAGCACGCGCAGGAACTCGAGATCGACGACGATGACCTCGCCCTGGATGCACTCATCCCGGACTCGGCCAACCAGCCGTACGACATGCGCAAGGTGATTGAGCAGATCGTCGACGACGCGCACTTCCTGGAGATGCAGTCCCTCTACGCGCCCAACGTGATCATTGGCTACGGCCGGGTCGAGGGCCACACCGTGGGCATCGTGGCCAACCAGCCGATGCAGTTCGCCGGCACCCTGGACATCGCCGCCTCGGAGAAGGCCGCCCGCTTCGTCCGGCACTGCGACGCCTTCAACATCCCGATCATCACCCTGGTGGATGTGCCCGGCTTCCTGCCCGGCAAGGACCAGGAGTTCCAGGGCATCATCCGCCGCGGCGCCAAGCTGCTCTACGCCTACGCCGAGGCCACCGTGCCGAAGCTGACCGTCATCACCCGCAAGGCCTACGGCGGAGCGTACATCGTGATGGGCTCCAAGAAGCTGGGCGCGGACCTGAACCTCGCCTGGCCCACAGCGCAGATCGGCGTCATGGGCGCCCAGGGCGCCGTCAACATCCTGTACCGCCGCGACCTGGCGGCCGTGGCGGAGGCCGGCGGCGACGTCGAGGCCAAGCGCGCCGAGGTCATCCGGCAGTACGAGGAGGAGCTCCTCAACCCGTACCAGGCTGCCGAGCTTGGCTACGTCGACGCCGTGATTGCCCCGTCGGAGACCCGGCTGCAGATCATCAAGGGCCTGCGGGCGCTGCGGGACAAGCGCGCCAGCCTGCCCGCCAAGAAGCACGGGAACATCCCGCTGTGACCGCCGCTCCAGACCCCGCAGCCGCGCCGGCGGAGCAGCCCCTGCTGGCCGTCGTCAAAGGCGATCCCACCGCGGAGGAACTCGCCGCGCTTACCGCCGTCGTCCTGTCCCTGGGCAGCGGCGCGCCGGCGGAGGCGAAGCAGCCCAGCGCCCGTCACTGGATCCGCCGGCAGCAGCTGCAGCTGGCCCCCAAGCCCGGCCCGGGCTCGTGGAAACGCAGCCGCGGCTAAAAGTTCAGTAACCCTTTCATAACTGCGCGGGCCGGGCTAGTGTCGGTCGGGTGACTATCGAAACCAACACCCCCGCCGCCGGCACGCCGGCCCGCCCGCAGACCCGGATCGACGCCGTCGCCGACGCGTACACGGACGCCCTGATCCGGCTCAACCCGAGCTTCGCCACCGAGCTGGGCCTGCCCGGCCACGAGACCGAGTACCCGGACTTCTCCCCCGCCGGCCACGAGGCGTTCGCCGCCGCGGCCCGCGAGGCACTGGACGCCCTGGACGGGCTGGAGCCGGAGGACGACGTCGACGCCGTCACCTTGGACGCGATGCGCGAGCGCCTGGGCCTCGAACTGGAAATCCACGAGTCGGGCTGGGGCCTGGCCCAGTTGAACAACATCGAATCCCCGGCCCAGCAGATCCGGGCCATCTTCGACCTGATGCCCACGGCCACCACCACGGACTGGGAGCACATCGCCGGCCGCGCGCACAACATCGGCGGCGCCATCGACGGCTACATCGAATCCCTCCGCGCGGCCAAGGCCGACGGCAAGGTCTCCGCCGCGCGCCAGGTGCGGATCGTCATCGAGCAGACCACCAAGTACGCCGCCGAAGACGGTTTCTTCGCCAAGCTCGCCGCCGGCGCCCGCACCGATGACGGCCCGCTTCCGGCAGACCTGCAGTCGTACCTCGACGCCGGCGCCGCGGACGCCCGCGTGGCCTACTCCCGCCTGGCCGGGTTTCTCGAATCCGAGCTGCTGCCGGTCGCCCCGGACAAGGACGCCGTGGGCCGCGAACGCTATGCCCTGGCCTCCCGCCAGTTCCTCGGCGCCGCCGTTGACCTCGAGGAAACCTACGCCTGGGGCGTGCAGGAACTGGACCGGCTGATCGCCGAACAGGAGCGCGTCGCGGACCAGATCCGCCCCGGCGCCAGCATCGAAGAGGCCAAGGAGATCCTGAACAACGATCCGGCGCGCCAGCTCAAGGGCACCGACGCGCTTCAGGCATGGATGCAGGAACTCTCGGACAAGGCAGTGGCGGATCTCGCCGGCGTGCACTTCGAGATCCCGGACATCATGAAGACCCTGGAATGCCGGATCGCCCCCACCGACGAGGGCGGCATCTACTACACCGGCCCGTCCGAGGACTTCAGCCGCCCCGGCCGGATGTGGTGGTCCGTACCCGCCGGCGAGGACACCTTCACCACCTGGGCCGAGACCACCACCGTCTTCCACGAGGGCGTCCCGGGCCACCACCTGCAGGTTGCCACCGCCGTCTACCGCCGCGAGCTGCTGAACAAGTGGCGCCGCAGCGTCTGCTGGACCTCAGGCCACGGCGAGGGCTGGGCGCTGTACGCCGAGAAGCTGATGCAGGAACTGGGCTACCTCAAGGATCCGGGCGACCACATGGGCATGCTGGACATGCAGCGGATGCGGGCGGCCCGCGTGGTCTTCGACATCGGCGTGCACCTGGAGCTCGAGGTCCCCGAGCGCTGGGGCAGCGGCACCTGGACCTCGGAGAAGGGCTTCGAGTTCCTCAAGGCCAACCTGCCGATCAGCGAGGGCCAGCTGAAGTTCGAGTTCACCCGCTACCTGGGCTGGCCGGGCCAGGCCCCGTCCTACAAGGTTGGCCAGCGGCTCTGGGAGCAGATCCGGGCCGAGCTGGAAGCGCGCCCCGGCTTCGACTTGAAGGCGTTCCACACCAAGGCGCTGAACATGGGGTCGGTCGGGCTGGACACGCTGAAGCGGGCGCTGCTGGGCTAGTTATTCCGAGCCGGCCTTGCGGGTCAGCTCAGGCAGAGGCAGAAGGGGTGGCCGGCCGGGTCCAGGAAGACCCGGAAGGTCTCCCCCGGCTGGTGCTCGTGCCGGGTCGCGCCAAGCTCCAGCACCGCCGCCTCGGCCGCGTCGAGGTCGTCAACGGTCAGGTCCAGGTGCATCTGCTGCGGCATTTCCTGGCCCGGCCACTGCGGCGGGACGAAGGATTCCACTTTCTGGAAATTGATCGAGTCGCCGTACTCGGCGCGGATGGAGGTCCACCCCTCGTCGTCCTGCTCGATGGTCCAGTCGAGCAGGGCGCCGTAAAACCGCGCCAGGGCCCGGGGGTCGGGGCAGTCGAGGACGACGGCGGGAAAGCGTGCGATAGCCATGGCGCCACTCTAGGGCGCATCCTGCCGAGAGACAATCACCACACTCCGGGCCGGAATAACTTCACAATGGGGCAGTCTTTCGGCGTCGTTGCAGGGTTTTTCGAAGCACAACGCAAAATCTGCCGCGTAACATTTCTCAACATTGGTTCGTCGTGGTAAGGGCCGTGGTCCTAGCGTATTCGGGTGACCACTCAGACAAGTACCCCCGCAACCGCAGGCAAGCCCGGTTTTCGGCTGCCACGCTGGGCCGGCTCGTTCGGCTTCCAGATCATCGCCGCGCTGATCGTCGGCCTGGGGCTCGGCCTGCTCGCGAAGTACACGGGCAGCACCAAGACGGCCCCGAACGCCCTCGGCGCCACACTGCAGACCATCGGCTCGAGCTACGTCTCGCTGCTGCAGACGGCCGTCGTCCCGCTGATCTTCACCGCCGTCGTCAGCTCCATCTCCAACCTCCGCGCCGTCTCCAACGCGGCCCGGCTGGCTTGGAACACGCTGCTCTGGTTCGCGATCACCTCGCTGATTGCGGTGCTGATCGGCATGGGCCTGGGCGTCCTGCTGCAGCCCGGCGCCGGCACCGGCATCACCCAGGAAGCCAAGTACACCGGCAAGTCCGGCGACTGGTGGGCGTTCCTGATCGGCCTGTTCCCGAAGAACTTCCTGGGCCTGGGCGCCAGCACCACCGTCGCCGACGGCACCGCCACCACGGCCGTGAGCTTCAACGTCCTCCAGATCCTGGTGATCGCGATCGCCGTCGGCATCGCCGCGCTCAAGGTAGGCAAGGCCGCCGAGCCGTTCCTGAACCTCAACGCCTCCGCCCTGGCCGTCATCCAGAAGGTCCTCTGGTGGATCATCCGGATCGCCCCGCTGGGAACCGTCGGCCTGATCGGCAACGCCGTCGCCGTCTACGGCTGGGACACCATCGGCTCGCTCGGCAAGTTCGCCTTCGCCATCTACGCCGGCCTGGTGCTGGTCCTGTTCGTGGTCTACCCGGTCCTGATCCGCAGCCACGGCCTGTCCATCAAGCAGTACTTCTCCGGTGTGTGGCCGGCCGTGCAGCTGGCCTTCGTCTCGCGCTCCTCGGTGGGAACCCTGCCGCTGACCCAGCGCGTCACCGAACGGTCTCTGGGCGTCCCCCGCGCCTACGCCTCCTTCGCCGTGCCGCTGGGCGCCACCACCAAGATGGACGGCTGCGCCGCGATCTACCCGGCCGTGTCCGCGATCTTCGTGGCCCAGTTCTTCGGCATCCAGCTGGACTTCAGCCAGTACCTGCTGATCGCACTGGTCTCCGTCCTGGGCTCCGCCGCGACCGCCGGCACCACCGGCGCAGTCGTGATGCTGACCCTGACGCTCTCCACGCTGGGCCTGCCGCTGGCCGGCGTCGGCCTCCTGCTGGCGATCGACCCGATCCTCGACATGGGCCGCACCGCGGTCAACGTCGCCGGCCAGGCGCTGGTCCCCACGATCGTCGCGAAGCGCCAGGGCATCCTGGACGAGGCGCTCTACAACGCCCCGCGCAACGGTGACCCCTTTGCCGACGACGACGCCGAATCCGAGGGCTCCGACCCGACCGCCGCGGCCATCAGCCGCGAGGCCGACGCCGACGAGTTCGAGGGCGGGCGCCTGGTGGGCAGCAAGGCCTGACCTACCCGCCACAAGGAAAGGTCCCCGGGAGGTATGTCTCCCGGGGACCTTTCTTTTAATCCCGCCTCATCGGCGTCGTTTCGTTTTCGGTCAGCGTCCGCCGCCGCCGATGACGCCCTTCTCGACGGCCTTGGTGACGGCATCCGCCTCGGCCTGGGTGAGGGTGCCGCTGCTGACGGCCTTGTCCAGCTTCGTCTTCAGCGCGGCCGCGTGCTTGGCCTGGGCCTCGGACTTCAATTCATCCAGCGCCGCGGTGACCTTGGCTTCGTCGATTCCCAGCGAGGAGGCGAGCGACTTGGCCAGCTCCGCCTCCATCGCGGCGCGGTCCGGCTTGGTGCCCTGGGCCGGCGGCGTGGACGGCTTGTGCGCGTCACGGAAGGCCTTCAGGGCATCGACCACCTTGGTCTTGTCCATGCCCAGCTTGGTGGCGAGTTCCGCGGCCTTGACGCCGGCCATGCCTTCGCGGTCGCCGCGGCCGTGGCCGCCGCGCATCCCGTCGCCGTCGCCCTTGGTGGTGCTGCCGTCGGCGGGCGCGCTGGAGCTGGCGCTCGGGCTGGGGGCGGGAGTGGTGGTGGCGGAAGCCATCCCGGCCACCCCGAGGCCTGCGCCCAGGGCCAGGGCGGTGGCCGAGACGCCGAGC
>NZ_JBFBKP010000063.1:0-25312 GCF_040702285.1 Arthrobacter sp. NPDC080086 | reverse complement strand
CCGGCCTTCCGCATGTCCAGGAGTCCGCTACGCGGCGATGGCCTCGTGGCTCTCGTGGGTCTCGTGGGTCTCGCCGAAGGGCACGGTGTCATCGAGGGACACGGTGTAGGCGCCCGGCTGGTGCCGGGTGACCCGGATGCCGCAGCGTCGTTCGACGGCCGCCGAGGCGATCAGGGTGTTGACGGCGTTTTCGAGGCCGCTGTGGACTTCGCGCGCACTGTCAAACGAGAGGCTGATGGACGTGGCATCGGGGCCGACGGCCCGCATGGTGTGTGTGTTCATTACTGGTCTTTCGTTGAATCAGGCCGTTTGGCCGCCCTCTATTCTAGTCTGCGGGGCACGATGGGCCTGTCCGGAGCCGGTAGGGTGCAAGAAGCGGTACACGATTGAGGCAACGGCACCCTCCCCTGCGGGGGCCGCGCCCGGACCCCCGGCCCGGGCCCGCAATCCGGTTTCCACAGGAGGGCATGCGCATGTTTGAAGCTCCCAGCATCGTTTTTACCGCGGCCGGGATCGCCGTCTTCGTGGCCGCCATCCTGCCGAAGCTCCTGCGCAACGCGCCCCTGTCCATGCCGATGGTCTTCCTCGGCGGCGGCATGCTGGCCTTCACGCTCATCCCCTCGCTGCCGGACCCTGACCCGTTGCAGCACGGGGACTTCGTGGCCCACCTCACCGAGGTCTGCGTCATCATCTCGCTGATGGGCGCGGGCCTGGCGCTGGACCGTCCCGTCGGCCGGAAGGCGTGGTCCACCACCTGGCGGATGCTGGGCCTGGCCATGCCGCTGTGCATCGTGGGCCTGACCCTGCTGGGGCTCTGGTTCCTGGGCCTGGGACTGGGGGCGGCACTCCTGGTGGCCGCGGCCCTCGCCCCCACGGACCCCGTGCTGGCCTCCGAGGTCCAGGTGGGGGAGCCGGCGGACGAGGACGAGGAGACCGAACGCGAGGACGAGATCCGGTTCGGGCTGACCTCCGAGGCGGGGCTCAACGACGGTCTGGCCTTCCCGTTCGTGTACCTGGCCATCGCCATCAGCTTCGTCGGTGCCGCACCCTCGGCCTGGTTGGGCCACTTCCTGGCCGTGGACCTGCTGTGGCGGATCGTCATCGGCGTCCTGCTCGGCTTCGGCACGGGCAAGCTGCTGGGACGGCTCTTCTTCACCGCCCGGCACGAGACCATCCGGCTCTCCAACCACTCGGAAGGCTTCGTGGCCCTCGCGGCCACCTTCCTGGCCTACGGCGTCACCCAGCTGCTGGACGGCTACGGCTTCGTGGCAGTCTTCGTCTGCGCCCTCACCATCCGGGCGGCGGAGCGCACCCACGGCTTCCACCGGGTCATGCACTCCTACGTCGAACAGCTCGAGCGGCTGCTGACCGTGGTGATCCTGGTCCTGCTGGGCGGAGCGATTGCCCGCGGGCTGCTGGCCGGCATCGGCTGGACCGAGGTGCTGGTGGCGCTGGCGTTCCTGCTGATAGTGCGGCCGCTGGCCGGGTGGCTGGGGCTGGCGCGGGGCAAGACCGGCCCGCGGGAACGGATCGCCATCTCCTTCTTCGGCATCCGCGGCATCGGCTCGCTCTACTACCTGGCGTTTGCCGTGGCGCACGGAAACTTCGCCGCCCAGGCCCAGCAGCTCTGGGCCTTCGTCGGCCTGGTGGTGGCTATGTCGATCGTGCTGCACGGGGCCACCACGGCCCCGGTGATGAACCGGCTGGACCGGCTGCGGCAGCGCCGCGCGATCGAGGTCCACGGCGACGAGGACCACGCCCCGCACACCCCCATCTAGGCAATTCCCGGCCATCCAGGTAATTCCGGGCACCGGGCAGTGCCCCGCCCCGGCGTCAGCGGAGCAGCGTGTCGATCAGCCGCGCCGCGACCTTGGCGGTGCGCGCATCGACGTCGTACTCCGGGTTCAGCTCCGCGACGTCCACGTGGAACAGCTTTCCGCTCGCCGCCACCTGCCGGCAGACGGCCGCGATCACCGGCAGCGGCACCCCGTAGGCGGCCGGGGCGCTGACACCCGGCGCCACCGACGCGGGCAGCACGTCCAGGTCGACCGTCAGGTAGAGCGCATCCACCCGGTCCAGGAACCGTGCGACGAACGCCGCCGCGGCGTCCGCGGTGCAATCCTCGTCCAGCAGGTACTCCACACCCAGGCGATCGGCGGTGCGGAACAGGGCGGCGGTGTTGTTGGGTTCGGAGATGCCGACGACGGCGTACTCCAGTGCGCGCCCCGCGGCGGCCTCGGCGCGGGCCATCTGCAGGAACGGGGTGCCGGAACTGGGGACCGGCTCGTCCCGCAGGTCGAAGTGGGCGTCCAGGTTCAGCACCCCCACGCGCAGCCCGTCCCGGACCGCTCCGCTCCCGGCCACGCCCAGGTAGCTGGCGAAGGCGGTTTCGTGGCCGCCGCCCAGCACCACCGGCAGCGCACCGGCGTCGAGCAGGCCGCTGAGGATCCGCCCGGCCCGTACCTGGCCGGCTTCGAGTTCGTCCCCCTCGACGGTGATGTCCCCGGCGTCGTGGACGGGCCGGCCGGCGTGGAAGGCGAGGGGGCCTAGGGCGGCACGGAGGGCAGCCGGGGCCGCGGCCGCGCCGGGGCGGCCCTTGTTCCGCCGGACGCCGGCGTCGCTGGCAAATCCGAGCAGGACCGCGGCACGGGAATCCCCGGACGTGGGTGTGGGGGTGCCTCCTGCCCGGTCCGGGGAGGCTTCCGGGGAGGCCCCCGGATACGGCGTGACCGCCTGCCACCAGCGGCGGTGCTCGGCGCCGTCGCCGTCGAATCTTCCGGACCAGGGCTGGGGCGCGACGTCGGGGCCGGGGGAGATGGGAGGCATGCTCCAAGCTCACCGCAGCGGCCGGCGGAAAACCAGCGCACCCGCCGCCGTCCTGTCCGGAATCCCGGAAATCGCCCGGCGCCGGGGACAACTCGGGGCTTAAACGCCGGAGGGCACCCCGCCGCGGTGAAACACTGCGGCGGGGTGCCCTCCGGAAGAGTGACTGACTCCTAGTGGATGCCCAGCGCGGCCTCGATCGGGCCGATGCCGAAGAACAGCAGGAACGCGGCGGCCACGGCCCACATCAGCGGGTGGATTTCGCGGGCCCGGCCCTGGAAGAGGCGGATCAGCACGAAGGAGATGAATCCGGCGCCCAGGCCGTTGGCGATCGAGTAGGTGAACGGCATCAGGGTGAAGGTCAGGAAGGCCGGAATCGCGATGCCCCAGTCCTGCCAGTCGATCTTGCCCACCTGGGAGACCATCATGAAGCCCACCACCACCAGCGCGGGGGCCACGGCCTCGAACGGAACCAGGTTGATCAGCGGGGTGAAGAACATGGCCACGAGGAACAGCAGGCCGGTGACCACGGAGGCCAGGCCAGTGCGTGCGCCCTCGCCGATGCCCGCGCCCGACTCGACGTAGATCTGGTTGGAGGAGACGGACGCGCCGCCGCCCACGATCGCGCCCAGCGCGTCGATCTGCAGGACGCGGTCAACGTTGGGGATGTTGCCGTCCTTGTCGATGGTGCCGGCCTCGGTGGCCAGGCCCACCATGGTGCCCATGGCGTCGAAGAAGATGCTGAGCAGGATCACGAAGGCCAGCAGGGTGGCAGCGACGACGCCGAGGTGTTCGAAAGCGCCGAACGGGTTGGCCTTGCCGATCAGCGAAAGGTCCGGGGCGGCCCATTCGGTGAACTTCGGTGCCACCAGGGACCAGCCCTGCGGGTTGTGGGTCTTGCCGTCGAAGCTGGGGCCGATGTGCAGCGTGAATTCCAGGATCACGGAAAGGATCGTGGAGGTGATGATGCCGATCAGGATGGCGCCCTTGACCTTGCGGACCACCAGGGCGATGGTCAGGATCAGGCCGAAGACGAACACGAAGGTGGGCCAGCCGAGCAGCTTGCCGTCGAAGCCCAGGCCAACGGGAACGGTGGTGCCGGCGACGTCGGGGATGCGGCGGACGAAACCGGCGTTGACCAGGCCGATCAGGGCGATGAACAGGCCGATGCCCACCACGATCGCGGTCTTGAGGCCCTCCGGGACGGCCTTGAACACGGCGGTCCGGAAGCCGGTGAGGACCAGGATCAGCATGGTGACGCCGGAGAGCACCACCAGGCCCATCATGTCCGGCCAGGTCAGGCCCGGGTTGGTGGCGACCGTGACGGCCACGAAGGCGTTGACGCCGAGGCCCGTGGCCAGGGCGAACGGGTGCTTGGCCCAGGCGCCCATCAGGATGGTCAGGATGCCGGCCACAAAGGCCGTGACGGCGGCGACGGCGGGGAAGCCGAGGGTGCCGCCGGATGAGTCCGCGCCCGAGAGGATCAGCGGGTTGAGAACCACGATGTAGCTCATGGCGAAGAACGTGGCGAACCCGCCGCGGATTTCACGGGAGAAGTTCGACCCCCGTTCGGAAATCTTGAAATACCGGTCGAGTGCAGAGCCCTGCTTAAGCATTGGTCCTCCGGGAGGGAAAAGGGTGTTGGCTAAATCCTATTAGGAGTGACGGCGCCCACCTGCCAGATTCGCCTAGTCTGTAAGGAAGCCAACACTCAAGGAGTCGTTCCGTCATGCCTTCTTACCGCTACACTCCCGCTTCCGCCCTGGTCCGTTACCTGACCGCGGCGCTGCTCTTCGTCGCGGCCGCGCTGGGGCTGGCCGTCCTGGGGGCAGCGCCCGCGTCCGCCCATGACTCGGTGGAATCCACCAGCCCGACGGCCGACGCCAGCCTGCCCGCCCCGCCGCAAAAGGTCTCGATCACCCTGAGCAACCACCCCCTGGCGATCGGCTCGCAGATCAAGGTCAACGACGCCGGCGGCACCAACTGGGCGGACGGCGGCGTGCAGATCGTTGACAACGTCGCCTCCCAGCCGCTGAAGCCCGGCGCCCCCGCCGGTCGGTTCACGGTGCAGTGGCGCGTGGCCAGCTCCGACGGCCACCCGATCGAGGGAACCTTCGGCTTCACCGCGGCGGCCGCGGCCCCGGGGGCGGGCACGTCCGTATCCCCGGGGGCGACGCCGGCCGCGGGCGCCAACACCGTCCCGACCATGGGTACCGCCGAGCCGGGCACGACTATCGCCCCGACGCCGGTGAAGGACGCGTCCGAGCCGTTTCCGTGGAGCATCGTGATTTTCGTGGCCGTCGCCATCGGCATCCTGGTGGCACTTGGCCTGATGGCGAAGCGCCGGCTGCAGGCCGGCGACGACGACCGGCCGTAACCCGGCCTGCGTTGTCGCCTGGCGGTTCAGGCGGGCAGTGCCAGCTGGCCGCCGAGCAGGGACGGCAGGCCCTCCGGGTGAACCTTGGCCGAGATGGCCTGGCCGACGACCTTGGCCTGCCGCAGCACTTCCTTCGGCGTTGGGGTGATCAGCTCGCCCACGCCCACAAGATACATGCCGAGGGCGTGCATGGCGGCCATCAGGTTCTGGCCGACGGCGACGCCGAGCTCCACCAGCATGCGCCGCAGCTGGCTGTGCGCGCAGCGGGTGAGCACCAGGTGGTCTGCGTAGAGAATTCCGCCCGGGGTCCGGACCGCCCAGCCCTGGGCCGGCGCCACGGCGTACTCGGGGCCGGACGTTCCTGCCAGGCAGGCTGGGCCCGCGGCGGTGCCGTCGGCCATCAGCCGGTCCAGCTGCAGGGCGCGGACCGAGCCGCGGACGTCAAGGTTATGGCTGGCGGCGTAGTTGCGGAGGTGGCGGAGGATTTCGTTGCGTTCCCGCAGCGTGGCCGCGTCGGCCGCGTCGCAGCGCTGGAGGGACGAGGTGTTGGCCGGGTTGCCGGCCCCGAGAAGATCCAGGCCGTCCACCACAATGGCGCCGACGCCGCGGCGCTGCAGCTCGCTGGCCACCGCCAAACCGGACAGACCCGTTCCGATGACCACAGTGCTGGTCCGTTCGATTCCGCCGTTCACAGGCATGCTCGACACTGCAGGGTCCCTCCTCAAATAATGCCGGATCCGGGCCCGTGCCCGGACAGCTTTCCGGACCCGCCACAGGGCATCCCAGGGGGATGATCAGATCTGAAAGACGAGTCTCGGTTCAGCAATGCCTCAGAGGATACCCAACAATTCTGACCGTGAACAGACCCGCGTTAAAGACTTTGACGCAATGCCCGCGGACGGGCGTGCGGGCCGGCCGACGGCGGTCCGCGGAGGTGCGCGCCGCCGCCCCTGCGATCTGGCAGAATAGCCGCAACACAGCCACATTCGCGAGGAGGCGGACCCCATGGCCGAGGAACAGACGCACCCATACCGCGACGGCGATTCCGGCGGGGAACGCCCCGCCGTGCGCGGCATCGTCGTCGGCGTCGACGGCTCCGAGCACAGCCACTGTGCCCTCGTGTGGGCGGCCAGGGAAGCCGAACGACGGCAGGAACCGCTGCACATCGTCACCGCCTACTCGGTGCCCGTCTTCGCCGCCTCCGGACTCGACGGCGGCTACGCCACCGTGGACGACTCCGTCATCCGCGAGGGCGCCGAGGCCATCCTCAAGCAGGCCATGGACAAGGTGGCCGGCTACTCGATCGACGTGGACGCCTCGGTGGAGAACGGCGACGCCTCCGGGGTCCTGCTGGAGATGACCGAGACCGCGGACCTGCTGGTCTTCGGCACCCGGGGCCGGGGCGGATTCGTCGGCCGGCTGCTCGGGTCGGTCAGCAGTGCCCTGCCCGCCCACGCCAAGTGCCCCACCGTGACCGTGCCGCTGGTCTGCGGCGACCGGCTGGGCGAGACCACCGAGGACCGGCACGTCCGGGCGGAGCGCGAGAAGTCGGGCCACCAGCCGGTGGAGAACGTCGTGGTGGTGGGCGTCGACGGCTCCGACCAGGCCCGGGTGGCCGTCCTTGAGGCCGCCGCCGAGGCGGAGCGGCTCGCCGCGAAGCTGCGGATTGTCTGCGCCGTACCGCAGTACAGCGGCTCGCTCGCCTGGGTTCCCGCCCCGATGGACCGGGAGGCCCTGTTCGCCGACATCCGGGTCCAGCTCGACGCCGGGGTCGCCTGGGTGAAGAGCCACTTCCCCAACCTGGAGGTGGAGACCAGCCTGGTGGACGGCTCGCCGGTGGACGTCCTGGTCGAAGCCAGCCGCCACGTGGAACTGGTGGTGGTGGGCACCCGCGGCCGCGGCGGCTTCGCCGGAATGCTCCTGGGCTCCACCTCGGACGGCATCCTGCACCACACCAAGGGACCGGTCATGGTGGTCCCGGACCGGGAGGATCCGCGCCTGGCGGACCGGGCCAACTTCGGGCCGGTGCTCGGCCGCTCCTGAGCGTGATGCCCGTCACCGGCGGGCGTAGAGTTAATACATGAACTGCCATGCAGGAG
This sequence comes from Arthrobacter sp. NPDC080086, assembly GCF_040702285.1. Classification (NCBI taxonomy): domain Bacteria; kingdom Bacillati; phylum Actinomycetota; class Actinomycetes; order Micrococcales; family Micrococcaceae; genus Arthrobacter; species Arthrobacter sp. NPDC080086. The sequence goes on along the minus strand of NZ_JBFBKP010000063.1, from coordinate 18,013 downwards.
CGCGGTCGTCATGACCCGCACGTGGCTGCGCTGGATGCCAGCCGCCGTCGTCCCCGCCGTGATCGCCGCCGGAGTCCTGGCGGGGTCCGTCCCGGCCAGCGCCAAGGATCCGCTGCCATCGAAGACCCCGGCCGAGGTGATCGCCCTCATGGCCGGGCAACACCAGGCCGCGTTCTCCGGCACGCTGGACCAGGCCTCCAGCCTGGGCCTTCCCCAACTGCCCACCACCGGGCCGGGAAGCTCCCCGGAGACCGCCTGGCTCGAGCTGCTGACCGGACCGCACACGGCGCGCGTCTACCGCAACGGAACCGAGAACCTCCGCGTGCAGGTGCTGGACCGGCTCGCCGAACGCGACGTCATCCGCAGCGGCAACGATCTCTGGCTCTACTCCTCCAAGGACAACTCCGCCGCCCACGCCGTCATCCCCGCCGACGCCGGACATCAGGGCATGGGCAAGGGCGCCGGATCCGGGACCGACGCCGGGGCGGTCCCCACGCCGGATGCGCTGGCAGCGAAGCTCCTGGCCGCGCTCGAACCCAGCAGCGATGTGGCCGTCGCGCCGGACGTCGACGTCGCCGGCCGCTCTGCCTACCAGCTGGTCCTCACCCCGAAGAGCCCGGACACGCTGATGGCCTCGGCGGCGATCATGGTGGACGGCCAGACGGGGCTGCCGCTGGGCGTGGAACTGAAGGCCCGCGGCCAGGCGGACCCCGCTTTCCGGGTGGCGTTCAGTGCCATCTCGCTGACCGCCCCGGAGGACGGAATCTTCCAGTTCACCCCGCCGGCCGGCGCCAGTGTCAAGGAACTTCCCGCCCGGGATCCCTCTGGGCAGGATCACTCCGGCCAGGCCGCCCACAAGCCGTCCGGAACCGGCAAGGACCCGCAGGCCGGGAAGCGCAAGGTCAGCGGCAGCGGCTGGGATTCCGTGCTGGAACTGCCCGCCGGCACCCTGACGCCCCCGGCATCCGGCGCCGCCGGTGCCACGCCGGGCAATGCGGCGGCCCTGCTCCAACAGGCCGCGGTCCCCGTGGCGGGTGGCCGGCTGTTGTCCACGGCACTTCTGAATGTCCTGATTCTCGACGACGGACGGGTGTTCCTGGGGTCCGTGCCGCTGGCGCGGCTGCAGGCCGCGGCCGGCGGCCAGTGACCGACCGCTCCGGGCGTGCCGGGAACCCCGTCTCCCCGGTGCGGGAGACGCCTCCGGGGAGTGCGGCGGCCCCGGCGCGTGTGGCCTCCCCGGGTCCCGGGCCGTCCGGCCTCAGCATCGAGACCCGCGGCCTGAGTAAACGGTTCGGCCGCCAGCTGGCGGTCGACGGCGTCGACCTGGCCGTCCCCACGGGCTCCGTCTTCGGGTTCCTCGGCCCCAACGGCTCGGGGAAGACCACCACCATCCGGATCCTGCTGGGCCTGGCCGCGGCCTCCGCCGGAACCGTCCACGTCCTGGGCGAGGAGATGCCGCGGCAGCTGCGCTCCGTGCTCCCACGAGTCGGCGCCCTGGTCGAGGGCCCCGCCTTCTACCCGTTCCTCTCGGGCACGGCCAACCTGCTGCGGTTCGACGCCGCGGACCCCGAGGCCCCGGCCCGGACCCGGCGCGCCCGGGTCCACCGGGCGCTGGAACGGGTGGGACTGACCCACGCCGCGGACAAGCCGGTCAAGGCCTACTCCCTGGGCATGAAGCAGCGGCTGGGCATCGCCAACGCGTTGCTGGCCCCGCGCGAGCTCCTGGTCCTGGACGAGCCCACCAACGGCCTGGACCCGCAGGGTACCCGCGAGGTGCGGCACCTTGTGCGGTCCCTCGCCGCGGACGGCACCACCGTCTTCGTCTCCAGCCACCTGCTGGCCGAGGTGGAACAAATCTGCACACACGCCGCAATCATGAGCGCCGGACGCGTGGTGGCCCAGGGGACGCTGGCGCAGCTCCGGCAGGACGGCCACGCCCGGGTGCGGCTGCGTACCCCCGACCCCGACGACGCCGTCCGGGTCCTCCGCGGCCTGGGCCTTGCCGCCGGGGCCGGACAGGACGGGGAAGTCACCGCGCCGCTGCCGGAAGGCCCCGCCGTGGCGCCGCAGCCCCCGCCGGAAAATCTGGTCTCCGCCCTGGTGGCCGCCGGCGTCAGGGTGCGGGGCTTCGCGGTGGAGCAGGGCAGCCTGGAGGACCGCTTCGTGGAACTGACCGGGGAGGGCTTCGATGTCGCCCGCTGAACCGGCGCCGCAGGAGACGCCTGCATCCGAATCGGGGCCTGCGGACCAATCCCGGTCCGAGCGCCAGCCCAGGACAGCGTCCCGGCCGTCGGCATCGCCCAGTCCCGCGCCGGTGCTCCGGCTGCTCGGCTCGGAACTGGCCGTGCTGTTCCGCCGCCGCCGCACCTGGGCCATGCTGCTGGCGCTCGCCGCGATCCCGGTCCTGATCGCCGTCGCCGTCCGGCTCTCCTCTGCCGTGCCGCCGGGGCGCGGCCCCGCCTTCCTGGACCGGATCAGTCAAAACGGACTGTTCGTCGGGATCACGGCCATGGTCGTGGCCGTCCCGTTGTTCCTGCCGCTGACGGTGGGAGTGGTGGCCGGGGACACCCTCGCCGGCGAGGCCGGCCAGGGCACCCTGCGGTATCTGCTGGCGGCCCCGGCCGGACGCGGCCGCCTGGTGCTGGTGAAGTACCTTGCCGCGGCGGCGTTCGCCGTGGCCGCCCCCGCCGCCGTCGCCCTGGCCGGCGCGGGGATCGGCGCCCTGCTCTTCCCGGTGGGGCCGGTGACGCTGCTCTCCGGGGACACCATCGGCGTCGCCGAGGCGGTGGGCCGGCTGCTCCTGACCGCCGCGTACCTGGCGGTGTCCCTGCTGGGGCTCTCCGCCGTCGGGCTGTTCGTTTCTTCCCTCACCGACGTGCCGGTCGGGGCGATGGCGGCCACCGTGGTCCTGGCCGTGGTCTCGCAGGTGGCGGACGCGCTGCCGCAGCTGGACTGGCTCCATCCCTGGCTGCTCAGCCACCGCTGGCTGGACTTTGCCGACCTGCTCCGGCAGCCGGTCGGCTGGGATTCGTTCGGCGCCAACGCGCTGCTTCAGGCCGGGTATGTGGCGGTGTTCGGCGCCTTGGCCTACGCCCGGTTCGCCACCAAGGACGTCCTGTCCTGACGCCCGGACCGCGTCAGTAGCGGGCCGCGTAAGGGTAGAGCTGCATGCCGGACATCGCGGCGATGTCCGTGACGGTGATCCCGGCGTCCGGGTTCAGGGCTTGGACCACCCGGCCGCCGCCCAGGTAAATGGCCACGTGGTAGAAGCCTGGGGCGGAGCCCCAGACCAGCAGGTCGCCCGGCTGGGCGGCGGAGAGCGGAACCTTCACCGGCGCCTGGGCGAACTGGTCCGCCGCGGTGCGCGGGAGGCGTTTGCCGGCGGCGGCGAAGGCGTTCTGGACCAGCCCTGAGCAGTCGAAGCCGTAGGCTCCCGTGCCGCCGTACTGGTAGAAGTAGGGCGCGCCCACCTTGGCCAGGGCCGAGGAGATCGCCACCTGGTTGGAGCCGCCGGTGGACGGCGGCAGGACCGGCGCGGGGGCCGGCTGTTCCGGGGCGGGCTGGACGGGAGCCGGCTGGACCGGTGCGGGCGCGACCGGCGCCGGCGCGGCGGCCGGCGGTGCCGGCTGGGCCGGAGCGGGTGCGGGCTGTTGAGCCGCTGGAGAGTTCAACTGGGTGTTTCCGGTGGTGTCGGCCGGCTGGTTCCCGGATTGCGGCGCGGACGGGGCGGTGCCCGCCTGTCCCGGCTGCGGGGCCCTGGCCGCCGCTGCCGTCACCGCGGCCAGCTGCGCCTCCTGGCGCTGGCGTTCCAGCCCGTCCACCCGCTCGGTCTCGAGGGCGGCGGTGGTGTTGCGGAGGGTGGCGAGCTGGCCCACCAGCACGGTCTTCTGCGCCGCGGCCTCGGTCACGGCCCGCTGTCGCTCGGTGTTGGCCCGCTCGGCGTCGGACTTGCGGGATTCCGCGGTGGCCGCGGCGTCATCGGCCGCGCGGCGGGCCTCGGCGGCGGCGTCTTTGGTGGAGGCGGCTGCCGCGGCGGCGGTTTCCGCGGCCTGGAACGCCCGGGTGCGGCTGGCCGCGACGGATTCCAGCGTGGCGGCCTGCTGCAGCGTCTCGCCGTTGCCGCCCACCAGGCTGCCCAGGCCCGGAGTCATGCCGCCGTTGCGGTACAGGTCGCCGGCGAGCTGCCCGATGACCTTGCGGGCCTTGGCCTGCTCGGCCTCCGCGGCGGAGGCCTTCGCGTCCGCGAGCGCGGCGGCATCCTTGCGGATCTGCAGCTGCACCAGCGCATCGGTGTAGGCGTTGTTGGCGGCCAGGGAGGCGGCCATGCCGGTGTCGCGGGCCACGGAGGCGTCGGCAAGGAGGCCGTCGATCCGGTCCACCTCGGCGGCGGCAGCGGCGGCGTCGGACTTCGCGGCGGCGATCTCCTCGGGGGACGGCAGCTCGGGCGAGGCGGGGACCCGCTGGACGGTGGCCGGGGCGGCGGTGGCCGCGTGCGCCGGGAGCGCGGCGGCACCCAGGAGGACGACGGCGGTACACAGGGCCGCGGCCCTGCCGCCGGTTCCGGACCAGATCATGGGAAAACCTCGCTGCAGTCAGGCTGGCGCGAGCGAGGGGAGGAGTGATGGCAACGAAAAAAGACCCTCTGCGGATCGCCCAGCAGGCTTGAGGCTACGTGCCAAAAGCCACTTTGGCAACAGAGGTCACATGAATAACATAAACAACACGAGTGTCATTCGGAAGCGATTGCTCCGGCGTGTCGCGGCGTCGGCTCAGCCCCAGCCGAGCTCATGCAGCCGCGCGTCGTCGATGCCGAAGTGGTGGGCAATCTCGTGCACCACCGTGACCGTGACCTCGTGCACCACCTCCTCGCGGGAGGCGCAGAGATCCAGGATGGGGCCGCGGTAGATGGTGATCCGGTCCGGCAGCGATCCTGCGTCCCACCAGGAGTCCCGCTCGGTCAGGGGCACGCCCTCGTAGAGGCCCAACAGGACCGTCTCCGGGTCCTCGCCGGGCTGCGGGACGTAGTCGTCTTCGATAAAGACGGCCACATTGTTCATCGTCGCGGCCAGCCGCGGGGGGATCCGGTCCAGGGCGTCAGTGACCGCCGTCTCGAAGTCGTCCGCCGACATCGCGAACCCGGCGCCGCCGTCGTCGTCGTTTCCGGCGGGTACGATCGGCAGTCCGGGCGGCAGGGACGCGGTCATGGGAAAACCCTACGCCGGGCGCGGACGTGACCGGCGGCGGGTCAGCGCGACGCCCGCCAGGCAGATCACGCCGCCCACCAGTCCCCACACGGTGGGGATCTCACCCAGCAGCAGCCAGGAAATGAGGATGGTGGTGCCCGGCACCAGGTAGGTGGTGGCGGCCAGGCGGCCGGCGTCGATCAGGGACAGCGCATAGGCCCAGGTGGTGAACGCGATGGCGGTGGGGAAGACGCCGAGGTAGACCAGCCCCAGGGTGGCCGGCAGCGGGGCGGCCTGGACCTCCGTGACGAGCTGGCCCGCGAAGGGCAGGCAGCACAGCGCGCCCACGAGGATGCCGAACCAGGTGGCCTGGGCCGCGGGGACCTTGCGCAGCACGGGTTTCTGGACGATGACGCTGACGGCGGCGAGGGCGGCGGCCAGCAGGCAGAGCAGCACGCCGGCCACGTCCCCCTTCGACTGTTGCCCGGAACCGAGCGCGATCACCGCCACGCCGCCGAAGGCCACCAGGCTGCCGATGATCAGCCAGCGCGGGAAGCCTTCCTTGAGGATGATCCCCGCCATCACCGCCACCAGGATGGGGTTGACGTTGATCAGCAGCGCGGCCGTCCCGGCGTCCAGGAGGTGCTCGGCGGCGTTGAGGGCCACGTTGTAGCCGCCGAACCACATCACCCCGTAGGCCAGGATGGGCCACCATTCACGGCCCCGCGGGATGATGCCGGTGCGGCGCAGTTGCGGCAGCACCACCACGCCGAGCGCGACGACGGCCACGGCCAGCCGGCCCAGGGTGAGGCTGCCGGGGGAGAAGCTGGGGCCGACGGCGCGGATTCCCACGAAGGCCGACGCCCACAGCAGCACGGTGACGACGACGGCGGCGATGCCGCGGCCGCTGACGGCGGGCGGCGTGCCCGGGGTGCGCGGGGGCTCAGGGAGGGCGGGATCCGCGGGTGCCGTGAGGTTGCTGTGCTGGGGGAGTCCAGTGCCGTTGCCGGCCGTTGTTGCCATAGTGCCAATCTAGCTCCCGCCGGAGCGTCCCGGCTGGCGGAAATCGGCCACGTCTCGTCGAGTTCCTGCCAGGCCGGGGTGGGACCCGCTCAGTGCAGGACGCTGGCGGCGGCCCGGATGGCGTCTGCGACCCCGGTCAGGGCGGCGGACCCCTGCCGCCACTGCTGCCAGTAGAGGGTCACGTCCACCGGGGTCCCGGGGGAGAGCAGGCCGAGGCGGCCGGACCGGAGGTCCCCGTCCAGCTCCAGGTCCGGCATCAGGCCCCAGCCCAGGCCCTGCCGGATGGCGTCGGCGAACTCCTGCGCGGCGGGGATGTAGTGCCGCGGCGGCCGGGATCCGGAGGACTGCATCGAGGCCAGCCACCGGTCCTGAAGGTCGTCCTTGCGGTCGAAGGCCATCATGGGCGCCTGGTCCAGGGCGTAAGCGGAGAATCCATCCGGGAACCAGCGGCGGGCAAAGTCCGGGGTGCAGGCCGCCAGGTACCGCATGGTCCCGAGTCGCCGGGAGGTGCAGCCGGGCACCGGTTCAGCGGTGGCGGTCACGGCCGCGGCGGCCGCCCCGGACCGGAGCAGGTCCAGCGAATGTTCCTGGTCCTCGCGCAGGATCTCCAGCCGGGCCGCGGCACCGGCCGCCACCACTCCGGGCAGTGCCCACGTGTGCAGGGAATCGCTGTTGATCACCAGTGTCAGCCGCGGGGCGGTATGGGGCCCGGCCGGCTGGAGTTCCTCGGCCAGGTCCGCGGTGAGCAGTTCCAGCCGCCGGGCGTAGCGCACCACCACGTGGCCGGCGTCGGTCAGCGCCGGCGGACGGCCCCGGGTCAGCACGGGCCGTCCGACGGCGGTCTCCAGGGCGCGGATCCGCTGGCTTACGGCGGAGGCTGTGACGGACAGCCCGTCCGCGGCCGCCTCGAAGCTCCCCTCTGCCACGATGGCCGCCAGCGTGCGGGCCTGCTCCGGCGTGATATCAATCATTAGCCCAGCTTATGTTGCCGCAGAATCATTAACTGGTTTCAATCTTCCGCGCGGCCTACGGTGGCAGGGTGATCCTTCCGCTGCTCACCGGCCTATCCGCCGGGCTCTCCCTCATTGTCGCCATCGGCGCGCAGAACGTCTTTGTCCTCCGGCAAGGCATCCAGCGCTCGCATGTGGGCTTGGTGGTGGCCGTGTGCGCCGCCTCGGATCTGGTGCTGATCCTGGCCGGCGTCGCCGGGATCGGGGTGCTGCTGGACCGGGCGCCCGCCGCCATCACCGTGATCCGGTGGGCCGGGGCCGCGTTCCTCCTTGCCTACGGGCTGATGGCGGCGCGGCGGGCATTCCGGGGCGAGCGGATGGAAATTTCCGGCGGCGGCCAGCCCCGGCCGCGGCTGGCGATCCTGGGCGCCTGCCTCGCCTTCACCTGGCTCAACCCGCACGTATATCTCGACACCGTGCTGCTGCTTGGCTCGCTCGCCGCGGCCCAGGGCGATCCCGGCCGGTGGTGGTTCGGCGCCGGCGCCGGCCTGGGAAGCATCCTCTGGTTCACCGCGCTGGGCGTCGGCGCGCGGTACCTCGCGCGGCTCTTCCGGCGCCGCGGGGCCTGGCGGGTGCTGGACGCGTGCGTCGCCGTCGTCATGGTGGCCCTGGCGGTGGCCCTCCTGGCCTGAGGTGCGGGGCGGCGGTGCGCTACCGCCCCCGCCCGGCCCACTCCAGGAGCCGCTCCACCGGCCAGGTGGTGATGATCCGGTCCGCGGGGACCCCGTTGCTCTCCGCCCGTTCCGCCCCGTACTGGAGGAAGTCCAGCTGGCCCGGGGCGTGCGCGTCGCTGTCGATGCTGAACAGGCAGCCTGCCTCGAGGGCCAGCTGGACCAGCTCGTCCGGCGGGTCCTGGCGTTCGGGGCGGGAGTTGATCTCCACGGCCACGTCGTGTTCGGCGCAGGCGGCGAAGACTGCCTTCGCGTCGAAGTCCGACGGCGGCCGCGTCCCCCGTGATCCGGAGAGCAGCCGGCCGGTGCAGTGGCCCAGGATCCGGGTGTGCGGGTCCCGGATACCCCCGAGCATCCGGGCGGTCATGGTCCGGGTGTCCGCCCGGAGCTTCGAGTGGACACTGGCCACCACCATGTCCAGCCGGCCCAGCAGTTCCGGGCTCTGGTCAAGGGTCCCGTCCTCCAGGATGTCCACCTCGATGCCGGCCAGCAGGCGGGTCCGCACCCGGCCGTCGTCGTCCTGGTCCGCCTCGATCCCCGGCAACAGGTCCAGTTGCTCACCCAGCCGCTCCGGGCTCAGGCCGTTGGCCACCTTGAGGTTCGGCGAATGGTCCGTGAGTGCTAGGTATTCCCGGCCCAGGGTGCGGGCCGCGTCCAGCATGGCCTCGATCGGGGATCCGCCGTCGGACCAGTTGCTGTGGCTGTGCAGGTCCCCGCGCAGCCGGGCCGCCAACTCGCGACCGCCCTCGGCCAGCGGAGTTGCGCCGCGTTCCCTCAAGTCGGCGAGGTAGTCGGGCACCCGGCCGTCCACCGCCTGGGCGATCACCTCGAACGTCCGGTCACCGATGCCCTTCATCCGCTTCAGCCGCCCGTCCGCACGGCGGGCCGCGAGCTCCTCGGGGGAGAGGTCCGCGACGGCGGCCGCCGCCTTACGGAAGGCCTGCACCTTGTACGTCCCGGCGAGCTCGCGCTCCAGCCAGAAAGCGATCTCGTTGAGGGCTGCGACGGCGTCCATCCGACCATCATCCACACACCCCGGCGGGCCCTGTCCAGAGCTTATTCCCGAATCGGACAACCGATTTTGGAGTTTCCGGAACTTGGCCCTATAGTTTTAGAGGTCCAGTTCGGAGGAACCCGGCGGGCGCAGGAATCACGGCTTCGGCGTGTGGCTTTTGTCCCGGCATCAATGGTTTGCCGGACGGCGTCCTGGCCCCCATCGTCTAGCGGCCTAGGACACCGCCCTTTCACGGCGGCGGCACGGGTTCGAATCCCGTTGGGGGTACGCAGGGAGCTGGTCAAACCGGGTGAAAAAGTCTGGTAAGCTAGAGTCCTTGAAAAAGTGCGGTAGCGATACGGCACGGGCAAGTAAACGCAGTAATAAGCAGTAACGCAAGGCCCTGTAGCGCAGTTGGTTAGCGCGCCGCCCTGTCACGGCGGAGGTCGCGGGTTCAAGTCCCGTCAGGGTCGCTTTGGTTGCCAGAAGAAATTCCGGCGGTCATGGTGACATGTCACCTAGGCTCTGTAGCTCAGTTGGTAGAGCGTTCGACTGAAAATCGAAAGGTCACCGGATCGACGCCGGTCGGAGCCACCACTGGGAAGCATCAGTCCGTTTCGGACTGGTGCTTTTCTTCTTTTAAGCCCCTTCCAGGGCCGGGTCGCCCGTTTGGGGACACGCCGGGACCCCGGGCTAGACTCGCACGCTGGGGAAGAACGCCAAGGCCACGGCCGGTCCTGCGGACCCCGTGGCGCAATCTCGACCAGAAGAGTGACCGTGAAGAACATCCTGCCCGCCGTTGCCCGCCCGCTGACCCTCGCCGCCGTCGTCTCCGCCCTGGCGTTGACCGCCTGCTCGGCCCCCGAAGCCTCCGCCCCGGCGTCGTCCGCTCCCGCGCCGGCCACGGCCTCTGCCACCGCAACGTCCAGCGCCACCGCCTCCTCCGGCCCGTGGGGCGACTTCCCGTCGGCCGCCGAGGCCTGCAAGACCATCTCCGAGCAGGCCACTGGCGCCTCGCTTCTGCCGATGTCCGCCGCGCAGGGCAAGACTGCCGAGCTGGAGCAGTACAAGGCGGAGCTGAGCCGGACCGCGGAGCGCGTGCCGGACAGCCTCAAGGCCGCCTTCAGCAAGCTGAACCAGGTGGCCGTGGCCGGCCTGAGCGACCAGACCGTGTACAGCAGTGGCAAATTCCAGACCGCCATGGCCCCCGTCACCGGCTGGATCGCCGCCAACTGCAAGTAGCCCGGCGGCCGGTTCCTCCCGCCTCATCCCCATCGTCGGTCCCACGGGCTAGGGTGGTGGAAAAGAGAAGGGAGTGCCCCATGGACCACCAGGATTCCCACCCGGCCGCTGCCGACGGCGCGCTGGTTCCGGCCGCGGCGTCCGCCGCCTCCGGCCGCACCGTTATTTCCGAGACCGCCGTCGCCAAGGTCGCCGGGATCGCCGCCCGCTCCGTGCCCGGCGTCTACTCGCTGGGCAGCGGCCCGTCCCGTGCCCTCGGTGCCATCCGCGACGCGGTAGGCAGCGTGGACCACGCCGCGGGCGTCCGCGCCGAGGTGGGCGAGACCCAGGTGGTCGTGGACATCGACCTGGTGGCCCTCTACGGCACGCCCCTGCACCCGCTGGCAGACCAGATCCGCGCCGCGGTATACGCGGCCGTGGAAGAACTTGTCGGCCTGCAGGTCATCGAGGTCAATGTCGAAATCCACGACGTGTTCGTCCCCGGCCCGCCCAAGCCGGCGGCCGCGGACGCCCGTCCCACGCGGGAGGTCCTGCAATGAGTCCCACCATCGCCGGTATTGCCGCCGGAGCGTTCCTGGCGTTCATGTCCTTTGCGTTCGGCGCCTGGGGCTTCCTTGGTTCCCTGCTCTTCATGGCGATCGGCGGGCTGCTGGGCCGCGCGGCGGAAGGGAAACTGGACCTTCGCGGAGTCCTCGACGCCATCACCGGCCGGCGCTCGTCCTCATGAGCGTGGCCACCGGGCGGCAGCTGGCCGGACACAACCGGATCAACACCCAGGCGCTGACGTCGGTGGCGCGCGCCGCGGCGGCCGAGGCGCTGGGCGTCCCGGCGCAGGACGTGCGCGCTGACTGGACGGACGACGACGGCCTGCTGGCCCTCTCGCTCGTCACCCCCATCGCCATCCCGTCGCTGACCAGCGTGCTGCGCGACCCGTCCCGGGTGGCGTCCTTCGGCGGACCCATCCAGGACCGTGCCGTCGCGGCCAAGGCGCAGATCCTGCGCCGGGTCACGGAGCTCAGCGGCGCGCAGCTGAGCCGCGTCGACATCCGCATCAGCGGCGCCTCCATCACCGACGGAGGGCGGGTCCGGTGACACACGCAGCGCAGCGGAACGACGTCCCCCCGGGCCCCCTGTCCGAGGGGCCCGGAAACCCCGCAACCTTTACCAATCCCGAATCCCCCGGCGAGGCCGCCAGGCAGCGGATCCTGGCCCGCGAGACCACCTCCTCCCGCGCCGGTGCCGCCGTGGTGGCGGCCATCCTGGTGATCGCCGTCTGCGGTTACGCGCTACTGGAAACGGCGGTGCGCGCCGTGGGCCAGCCGCCCTGGCTGATCGACCCGCAGACCGCGGCGGACCAGGTCACCGCCCTGCCCGCCGGGGTCCCGCCGGTCCTGCTGGGCACTGTGGGGGCCATCCTGCTGGCCGCGGGAGCGTGCTTCGTCATGGCCGCCGTCCTCCCCGGCCGCCGCGCCCGGCACGTCCTCGCCGACCCGCGCGCCGCCGTCGTCGTGGACGACGAGGTGATCGCCTCGGCCCTGGCCCGACGCGCCCGGCTGGCAGCCAATGTGACCCAGGAACAAGTCATGGTGGTGGTCTCCCGCCGCGAGGTCCAGGTCAATGTCCGGCCTACCTCCGGCGTCCTGCTGAGTGCCGGGGACGTCCAGGCCGCGGTCGAGGCCGAACTGCGCGACATGGCGCCCGAACCGATGCCCGCCGTCCGGGTCAACGTGGCCTCCTCGGGGGTGATCGGCGCATGAATGGCACTCCGCGCGTCCTGAACCGGATCCTGATCGGCGTCTTCGGCCTGGTGCTGCTGGCCGTCGGGCTGCTGCTGGTCCTGCTGGCCGCCGTGCCCGCCGTCGCCGCCTGGTGGCAGGGCTGGTCCGCTAACGTCTGGACCCACATCCGGTCCCTTTCCGAGAGCACGCGCATCCCCGGCCAGTCCGAGAGCTGGCTCTGGATCGTTATGGTCCTCCTGCTGATCGCCGTGATCGTGGCTATGGTGGCGTGGCTGGCGCAGCAGGGCAAGGGCCGGTCCAATATTCTCGTGACCGAGGACGACGCCGGCGAGGTCCCCGGCTACGTCCGGATCGGCGGCGGAGTGGCCGAGCAGGCGCTCCGAGCCGCCCTCGCAGGCCGCCCGGACCTGGCCGGCGCCACCGTGGCGACGTACGACTTCAGGGGCCGGCCCGGCCTCCGGATCCGGGTCCAGCCCCGCCAGGGCGTGGCCCCGCACCTGCTCGCGGCCGAGGTTTCGGCGCTGGTGGAAGCGCTGGACGCGGTGATCGGACGGCGGACTCCGGTGCTCATCCACATCGGTTCCGGGGCCCGCTCCAGGTTCGCCCGCGCCGAACGGGTGCGCTGACACCTGCTTCGTGTCGCGTTTGTGAAACTCTTCCGCAACTCGTGATGTAAACGCTTGCATTTTATTGGTAAGGCTGATTACTGTGATCGGTACCACATGAATGCATCACCGGTTCCACCGGTACTCAGCGAGGAGCACCTGTATGAAAACCCGTAAGTATCTACTTCCCGTGGCCGCGGCCGGTGTGCTGGCCCTCTCCCTGTCCGCCTGCGGTGGCGGCGGCAGCTCCAGCGGCGGCGGAGGCGGCAACTCGGGTGGCGGTGACGCGGCCGCAAACATGGACGGCCGGGGTCCCATCACGTACGTCCAGGGCAAGGACAACAGCAACGTCGTCCGCCCGCTGATCGAGAAGTGGAACGCGGCGCACCCGAACGAGAAGGTCACGTTCAAGGAGCAGACTGACCAGGCAGACCAGCAGCACGATGACCTGGTCCAGAACTTCCAGGCCAAGAACGCCAACTACGACGTGGTCAGCGTCGACGTCGTCTGGACCGCGGAGTTCGCCGCCAAGGGCTGGCTGCAGCCGCTCAAGGACAAGATGGCGCTGGACACCTCCGGCATGCTGAAGCCGACCCTCGACGCCGCCTCCTACAAGGGCACCCTCTACGCGGCCCCCGAATCCTCCGACGGCGGCATCCTGTACTACCGCAAGGACCTGGTCCCCACCCCGCCGAAGACCTGGGACGAGATGATGAGCATGTGCTCGATCGCCAAGTCCAACAACATGGGCTGCTACGCCGGCCAGTTCTCCAAGTACGAGGGCCTGACGGTGAACGCCTCCGAGGCGATCAACTCCGCCGGCGGTTCCGTCCTGGACAAGGACGGCAAGCCGAGCCTGACCACGGATGATGCCAAGGCCGGCCTCGGCAACCTGGCCAAGGCCTACGCAGACGGCAACATCCCGAAGGAAGCCATCACGTACAAGGAAGAGGAATCCCGCCAGGCATTCCAGGACGGCAAGCTGCTCTTCCTGCGCAACTGGCCCTACGTTTACAACCTGGCCACCACCGAAGGTTCCTCCAAGGTCAAGGACGTCCTGGGCATGACCGCCCTTCCGGGTAAGTCCGGCCCCGGTGCCTCCTCCCTCGGCGGCCACAGCGCCGGCATGAGCGTCTACTCCAAGAACAAGGCCACCGCGCTGGACTTCATGAAGTTCCTCACCACCGAAGAAACCCAGAAGTTCTTCGCCACCCAGGGTTCGCTGGCCCCGGTCCTGACCAAGCTGTACGACGACAAGGACCTGGTCGCCAAGCTGCCGTACCTGCCGGTGCTGAAGACCTCCATCGAGAACGCCGTCCCGCGCCCCGTGACCCCGTTCTACCCGGCCGTCAGCAAGGCCATCCAGGACAACGCATACTCGGCCATCAAGGGCGAGAAGGCTGTTGACGCAGCACTGTCCGACATGCAGAAGTCCATCGAAACCCAGTCAAAGTAGTCCATCATGGCAACCGAACTAGGCCCGACGCCGGTTAAGAAACCGGCGTCGGGCGGGGCCGCCCCGCAGCGGGCCCCGAAGAAGGGCGTGGGGGAGGACAACGTCATCGCGAGCCAGGGCAAGTGGGCTTCGTGGTTGCTCGCCCCCACCATCCTGGCGCTCTCCGTGGTGATCGTTTATCCGATCATCAGCGCCATCGTGATGTCCTTCCAGGCCGACGCCGGCCTGGACCCGGCCACCGGCCTCTTCACCGAGGGCGGCCCGGCCGGTTTCAGCAACTACGTCAACTGGATCGCTCAGCAGTGCTCCGCGCCCAACGGCGGAACCGTGGCCTGCCCGCCCGGTACCCTGGGCTCGCAGTTCTGGTCCGCGACCGCCACCACCTTCTTCTTCACGGTGGTGACGGTGGCCCTGGAAACCGTCCTCGGTTTCTGGATGGCCATGATCATGGCCCGCACCTTCAAGGGCCGCAGCCTGGTCCGCGCCGCCGTCCTGGTCCCGTGGGCCATCCCGACGGCCGTGACCGCCAAGCTCTGGCTGTTCATCTTCGCTTTCGAGGGCATTGCCAACAAGCTGTTCAACACCACCATCTTGTGGACCGGAAGCGAGTGGCCGGCCAAGTGGGCGGTTATCATCGCCGACGTCTGGAAGACGACGCCGTTCATGGCCCTGCTGATCCTGGCAGGCCTGCAGATGATCCCCGCCGAGGTGTACGAGGCGGCAAAGGTGGACGGTGCCACGGCGTGGCAGCGGTTCCGGATGATCACCCTGCCGCTGGTTCGCCCGGCGCTGATGGTGGCGATCTTGTTCCGCACGCTCGACGCGCTGCGCATGTTCGACCTGCCCTACATCCTCACCGGCGGCGCGAACAACACCACCACGCTGTCCATCCTGGTGATCAACCAGATCAGGCAGGGCTTCAACGTGGCGGCCGCGCTCTCCACCATCACCTTCATCATCATTTTCCTGGTTGCGTTCATCTTCGTCCGGTTCCTCGGAGCCAACGTGGTTGAGCAGCAGACCGGTGCCACGAGGGGGAAGAAATGACCGCCGCCGCCACCGAGCTGCGCGCGCAGCAGGACCGTGGGCGGCAGGCCGCCCAGAACCGGGAGAAGTGGGCACAGGGCCGTACCTACATCAGCGCGCTGGTGATCCTCATCTGGTGCCTCGCTCCGGCCTACTGGATGGTAGTGACGGCCTTCCGCGAGGTCGGGTTCACCTACGACACCTCGATCCTGCCCTCGCACGTGACGCTGGATAACTTCAATACCGCGTTCGACACCTCGTTCGGCAACCACTTCGGCCAGGCCCTGCTGAACAGCGTGTTCATCGGCGTCGTCGTCACCGTGGTGTCCCTGTTGATCGGCGTGTTCGCGGCCTACGCCCTGGCCCGGCTGAATTTCCGGTTCAAATTCCTGGTCCTGGGCTTCATCCTGGGCGCCTCGATGTTCCCCGGCGTGGCCCTCATTACCCCGCTGTTCCAGCTGTTCACCAACATCGGCTGGATGGGTACCTACCAGGCGCTGATCATCCCGAACATCTCGTTCGTGCTGCCGCTGACCGTCTACACCATGACCTCGTTCTTCCGCGAAATGCCGTGGGAGCTCGAGGAATCGGCCCGGGTGGACGGCTGCACGCAGGGACAGGCGTTCCGGAAGGTGATCATGCCGCTCGCGGCACCGGCCATCTTCACCACGGCGATCCTGGCGTTCATCTCCTCCTGGAATGAATTCCTGATCGCCAGCCAGCTCTCGTCCGACGCGACCCAGCCGGTCACCGTCGCGATCGCGAGCTTCGCCGGGGCCCAGCCGAACCAGATCCCGTACACGGCCATCATGGCCGCCGGCACCATCGTCACGATTCCGCTCGTGATCCTGGTGCTGGTGTTCCAGCGCAAGATCGTCGCCGGCCTCACCGCCGGCGCGGTCAAGTGATCCCGGGAACGGGGTCCTGATGGCAACGCCCGGAAACCAAGGTCAGGTTCGCGGCGCCAACCGCCGCGTCCGCTCCGGCGAGGACTTCGACATCATCATCGGGTTCCTTGGTTTCTGGGCCGTGGTCCTGCTGGCGGTCACCGTCTGGATGGAGGTGACCGCCCAGCCGGCCCTCGGCTGGGCGCTAGGCCTGCTGGTGACGCTGCTGGCGCTGTACGGAATGGTACGGCTGCGCCGGCGGCTGCCGGAGCGCACCGGCTCCCGCCGGCGCTGACCCCGGCGCTGACACGCAGCCGGACCCCGGACCCGGTCCGGGAGCCGCTTCAGGAGCCTGCCCGGCAGCGCGCAGGATCAAGAATTGAAACGGGCAGCCGCGAGGCTGCCCCGCCGGACGCCCGCGCGGCCGGACGACAAGGGGAAATGGTGGGACGGACAACAGACAGGGCGCAGCGCGGCGGCCATACCGGCGTCAGCATTGAGGACGTCGCGGCCGCGGCCGGCGTCTCCACCGCCACCGTCTCCCGCGCCGTCCGCGGCCTGCCCCGCGTCTCGCCCGCCACCCGGGAGAAGATCCTGGATATCGCCGAGACCCTCGGCTACGTGGCGTCGTCCTCGGCGTCGGGCCTGGCCACGGGCCGTACCCGCACCATCGGTGTCCTCGCCCCCTTCGTCAGCCGTTGGTTCTTCTCCAAGGCCATCGAGGGCGCGGACCGCGAACTCCACGGCCGGCAGTACAACCTCTCGCTGTTCAACCTTGGCGGCCACGGCAGCCGGCGCGAGCGGCTCTTCAGCAAAACCATGGTCTACAAGCAGATCGACGCGCTGCTGGTGCTCTGTATGGCGCTCAGCGAGGACGAACTGGACCATCTCCAGAAGATCGACATCCCGCTGGTGGTGGTGGGCGGCCACGTGGAGGGCTGCCCTTACATCGGGATCGACGACTACGCCGCAGCCTCCACCGCGGTGCGGCACCTGATCGACATCGGCCACCGGGATATCGCCCTGCTGCACGGCGACGACGAGACCGACCTGAACTTCGATGTCCCCCGGGTCCGCATCCGGGCCTTCCACGACGTCATGGCCGAGGCCGGCCTGCCGGTCCGGTCCGAATGGGACGAATGGGGTGACTTCACCGTCCGCAGCGGCCAGGAAGCCTTCCAGCGGCTGTGGCACCGCCCCGGCCCCAAGCCCACCGCCGTCTTCTGCGCCAGCGACGAGATGGCCATGGGCCTGATGTTTGCCGCGAACCAGTCCGGCGTCCGGATCCCCGAGGACCTCTCCGTGGTGGGCATCGATGATCACGAATTCTCCGCCAGCGTCGGGCTCACCACCGTCGCCCAGCACCCGGACGACCAGGCCGAGCTCGCCACCCGCATGCTGCTGGACGAGCTCGACGGCGTGGCCGGGGCGGTGCGCTCCACCGTAGCGCCGCACACGCTGATCGTCCGGAGTTCGACGGCGCCGCCCCGCGCGAAGGCGTAGGGCACGGGAACAGGTCCGGACGTGTTGCCCCGCCGCTAGGAGGCGCGGGCCAGCTGCCGGATCGGGATCCAGCGGGAGGCCAGCCGCCGGTAGGCCGCGGCGGCGCCGGTCATGTCCCCCTCGGCCAGGCACTCGATGCCCAGCCGCACATCCAGCGGCGATTCGTCCGGGTAGACCTTGTCCGCCACGGCGCCGTAGTCCAGCTCCACTACCGAGTCCGGGTGGAACAGCTCCAGCCATTCGGTGAGCTGGGTCAGGTCCTCGAGCATGTCCAGTTCCGGGGCGGCCAGCGCCAGGTGCGCGACGGCGGTCCGAGCCCGGTCCGTGGCCGCGGCCAGGGATGCCCGGATCCGCACGGTGACGATTCGCCCGTCGGCTTCGACGACGTCGGTGGGATCGGATTCCTGGAACAGGCAGAACCAGCTGAACGGGATACCCCAAGTGGAGGCCCGGGTGTGCACGCGGACCGAGCCCTCGCGGGCCTTGACCTGGTCGATCCGTTCCTGGTGCCGGTCGCGGACGTCCTCAGGGATCAGCAGCTGGGCCAGCTGGCCGTGGATGCCTTCCATCAGGGCGTTCGCGGCGAGGCCGGCCCGCAGCACCAGCTGGCTGGGGCAGTACAGCAGCCGCGCCGGCGCCGTCGCGGAGTGTGGAGCCGAGGCGGCGGTGGCGGC
>NZ_JBFBKP010000062.1:0-25416 GCF_040702285.1 Arthrobacter sp. NPDC080086 | reverse complement strand
AGCAGGGGGACGACGGCGTGTTTCCACTGGCCGAGGAGCTTCTGCTTGCGGGTCAGGATGTCGGCGGCCCAGACGATGAGGGCGAGCTTGGCGAATTCGGACGGCTGCGCGGTGAAGCCGCCCACGCTGAGCCAGTTGCGGTTGCCGTTGACCGTCATGCCCAGCGGGGTGAAGACCAGGACAAGGGAAACGACGGCGGTGATCAGCATGGGCCAGGCCAGCTTCCGGATGTGTTGCTCCCTGAGCCCGGCCAGGAAGAGCATGAGCACGATCCCGGCCACCGTCCACATACCCTGTTTCAGCGGCAGATCGTAGGGGTTCGCGCCGGCGGCGACTGATTCCACGGAGGAGGCAGAGGCCACCTCCACCAGGCCGATCGCGGCGAGCGTCAGCACCACGGCCAGGATGATGGGACGCTGCCGGTCCGAGGGGTCATCCCCGATCCAGGTGCGGATCCGGCCGGGTTCCCGCCGGGCGCGGGCCGGCCGCGGGTGGGGTGTCCTGATGAGGGTGCCCATCGCTGTTCTCCTTGATTCATGCCGGCCGTGCGGGGGTGTCTGCTGCGTCCGGCGCGTGAGCTCACGGAAGCCGGGCAGGAACGGCAGACTATCCGGCGGCCGCCGTCCGCGATGGCGTACACGCCGTGAAACGGCTAACTCCCGGGCAATTCACTGCCGTGCACGGCGACTAACTGCCGAGCCCGGCGACCATCTGCCGGGCCCAACGACATTTGCAGGGAACGGCGATGCCGCCTACACCAGCGGCCAGGGGTACCGCATGCCGGTGCGGTCCACCGGCAGGGACCCGGCGAGCATCATCCGCTGGACGCGGCGCTGCAGGGCGGTGACCTCGTCGTCGTCGAGGAGTTCCGCCAGCTCGGCCGGGACGGACTCGGCCAGCGGGGCGATGTCCGCCAGCAACTCCTCGGGGATGGGTTCGCCGGCGAAGTCCCAAATCACCGTGCGGAGCTTGAACACGGCGGAGAAGCAGAGCCCGTGGTCGATTCCCCAGATCCGGCCGTCGTCGCCCCGGAGCACGTGGCCGCTCTTGCGGTCCGTGTTGTTGGCGACGAAGTCGAACAGGGCCATCCGGGACAGCGCGGGATGCGTCTCCGGGGCGTCCTCGAACAGGGTGAAGTAATGGTGCTGGAAGTCGCACTCGATAAACCATTGCAGCGAGCCGACGCCCAGGGGCGCGTCCTCCCGGATCACGGTGTGCGGGATGAAGCCCCAGCCCAGCCACTCGCTCAGCAGGTAGGCGGCACGTTCACGCTTGTAGAGTCCGGGGTCGAAGTCGGAGAGCGGCCGTTCGCCCGACTCCGGCTTGTACACCGCAAAGCCCACGTCCTCGCCGAGGGACACCTGCACCAGGAACGTCTGGTTGCTGCTGCGCGGGATGACCCCCACCAGCTCGATGCTGCCCTCGGTCAGCAGGGTCAGTTCGCGGCCGGCCACGGATCCACCCGTCGAGACGCGGTCATTCCGGCCTCAGCCCGCTCAGCGGCTCCGCCGTCGAATTCACCATCAGCACCGCCGGGTCCTGCCCGTCCGTGTAGGAGATCGCGGACACCGATCCCGGGCTGATGTAGATGCGCTGGAACAGGTCCAGCGGGGTACCCAGGGCGTGGGCGACGGCGGCCTTGATGGGGTCCGCGTGCGAGAAGCAGACCACCACCCCGCCGGCGTGGGCGTCCCGGGCCCGCTCCATCGCCCCGACGATCCGGGCCTGCATCTCCGGGAAGCTTTCGCCGTCCGGGAACCGGAACTGGGACGGGCTGTGCTGCACCGTCTGCCACTCCGGCAGGGCCGCCAGGTCCGAGATCGCCGAGCCGGTCCAGCCGCCGAAGTCGCACTCCAGCAGCCCCTCCTCGGCGGTGACCGCCAGGCCGGTGCGCGCCGCCGTCGGCGCCGCCGTTTCCTGCGCCCGTTCCATCGGCGAGGAGTAGAGGGCGTCCACCCGCAGCCCGGCGAGCCGTTCCGCGACGCGTTCGGCCTGCTCCCGGCCGCGGTCCGAGAGGTGCAGCCCCGGCGCCCGGCCGGGAAGGACGCTGCCGGTGGTGGGCGTCTGCCCGTGCCGCACCAGCAGCAGGAGCGTCGCCGGGCGCGCCGGTGCCGGGGGAACGGGGGCGTTGTCTGCTGTTGCGGTAGCCATCGCTACCAACCCTAACTTCCCGGCCCGAGGAAGCGCCGAGGTTTCTCAGGAAATCCCTCGATTACGCCCCGGGTGCAGGTCTACGGTGGAGGAGTGAGTGAACGCCCCGAGATCTACACCGTTGGTGAACTGCGCGCCTCCGGCCACGTCCAGAAGGACCTGCGCCGCGAGATCCGAGACAACCTGCTGGCAGCGCTCGCCGCCGGCCGCGATCCCTGGCCCGGCATGTTCGGGTTCAACCGCACCGTCCTGCCGGAGCTCGAACGCGCCCTGCTGGCCGGGCACGACGTCGTCCTCCTCGGCGAACGCGGCCAGGGCAAGACCCGCCTGCTGCGCACCCTGGCGGGGCTGCTGGACGAGTGGTCGCCGGTGATCGAGGACTCGGAACTGAACGAACACCCCTACGAGCCCATCACCGAGCACTCCCGCGCCCTGGCGCTCACCGAGGGGGACCGGCTGCGGGTGGCGTGGCGGCACCGCTCGGAGCGGTACGTGGAGAAGCTCGCGACGCCGGATACCTCCGTGGCGGACCTGATCGGCGACGTCGACCCGATGCGGGTGGCCGAGGGACGCCGCCTGGGTGACCCGGAAACCATCCACTACGGCCTGATCCCGCGCTCGAACCGCGGCATCATCGCCATCAACGAACTCCCCGACCTGGCCGAACGGATCCAGGTCTCGATGCTCAACGTCATGGAGGAGCGGGACATCCAGATCCGCGGCTACGTGCTCCGGCTGCCGCTGGACGTGCTGGTGGTGGCCTCCGCCAACCCGGAGGACTACACCAACCGCGGTCGCATCATCACCCCGCTGCGGGACCGCTTCGGCGCTGAAATCCGCACCCACTACCCGATCGAACTCGAGGACGAGGTGGCCGTGATCGAACAGGAGGGCCACCTGGTGGCGGCCGTCCCGCCGGTCATCCTGGAAATTCTGGCCCGCTACACCCGGGCGCTGCGGGAGTCCCCGGCGGTCAACCAGACCTCCGGCGTCTCGGCCCGGTTCGCGATCGCCGGCGCCGAGACCGTGGCTGCCGCGGCGCTGCGCCGGGCCAGCGTGCGCGGCGAAGACAACGCCGTCGCCCGGATCATCGACCTGGAGGCGGCCGTGGACGTGCTGGCCGGGAAGATCGAGTTTGAGTCCGGCGAGGAGGGCCGGGAACAGGACATCTTGGACCACCTGCTGCGGATGGCCACGGCGGAGACGGTCCGGGCACATCTGCACGGCATCGACCTCGGCCCGCTGGTCTCCGCCCTGGACGGGTCCTCCACTGTCACCACCGGGCAGTTGGTCACCGCGCGCGAATTCCTCGAGGGCCTGCCCTCGCTCAACGGCTCGCGGCTGTACGACGAGGTGGGTGAGCGGCTGGGCGCGGAGAACGACGGCCAGCGCGCCGCCGCCGTCGAACTGGCCTTGGAGGGCCTCTACCTCGCCCGCCGGATCTCCAAGGACTCCGACGACGAGGAAACCATTTACGGGTAGCTCCGTCCTGACACGGGAGACCAGATGAGTGCTCACAACCGGTCCCGGTACGGCCGCTACAGCGGCGGGCCGGATCCGCTGGCGCCCCCGGTGGACCTGACCGAGGCCCTGGACGCAGTCGCCGAGGACGTCATGGCCGGGTACTCACCCCGGCGTGCCCTGCAGGAGTACCTGCGCCGTGGCGGCAGGAACCGGGACGGCCTGGACGACCTCGCCGGCCGGATCCAGCAGCGGCGCAAGGACCTGCTGGGCCGGCACAAGCTGGACGGGACGCTGGAGGAGGTCCGCAAGCTGCTGGACACCGCGGTGCTTGAGGAGCGCAAGCAGCTGGCCCGTGACGTCAGGATGGACGACACGGACCGGGCGTTCCGCGACATGCAGATGCAGAACCTGCCCAAATCCACGGCCGCCGCCGTCAACGAGCTCTCCTCCTACGACTGGCAGTCCAGCACCGCACGGGAAGCCTACGAACAGATCAAGGACCTGCTGGGACGGGAGGTGCTGGAGCAACGCTTCGCCGGGATGAAGCAGGCGCTCGAGGGCGCCACGGACGAGGACCGGGCCGCCGTCGCCGCCATGCTGGGCGACCTGAACGAGCTTCTGGACAAGCACCGCCGCGGCGAGGACACGGACCAGGACTTCCAGGACTTCATGGCCAAGCACGGTGACTTCTTCCCGGAGAACCCGCAATCCGTCGAGGAACTGATCGACGCGCTCGCCCAGCGTGCCGCCGCCGCGCAGCGGATGATGCGCTCCATGACCGCCGAGCAGCGCGCCGAACTGATGCAGCTCTCCGCCCAGGCCTTTGGTTCCCCGGAGTTAATGGCACAGCTGGGCCAACTCGACGCGAACCTGCAGTCGCTGCGTCCCGGCGAGGACTGGTCCGGGTCCGAGCGCTTCGAGGGCGAGGAGGGACTGGGGCTGGGCGACGGGACCGGTGTGCTGCAGGACCTTGCCGAGCTGGACGAACTGGCCGACCAGCTTTCCCAGTCCTACAGCGGTTCCAGCCTGGACGACGTGGACCTGGACGCCCTGGCCCGGCAGCTGGGTCAGGACGCCGCGGTATCGGCCCGGACGCTGGCGGAGATCGAGAAGGCCATGCACGACGGCGGCTTCCTGCGCCGTGGCGCCGACGGTGACCTCAGCCTCTCACCGCAGGCGATGCGCCGGCTGGGCCGCTCGCTGCTGCGGGACACCGCCAAGCAGCTGTCCGGCCGGCAGGGCCGCCGGGAAACCAGGGCAGCCGGTGCCGCGGGGGAGCAGACCGGGTCCAGCCGGCCCTGGCAGTTCGGCGACGCCGAGCCGTGGGACGTCACCCGGACCATCACCAACGCGATCCGCCGCACGATCGGCGACGGCGGCGACCCGCGCCGCGGGCTGCGCCTGGCCGTTGACGACATTGAGGTCATCGAGACCGAGGCCCGCACCCAGGCCGCGGTCGCCCTTCTGGTGGATGTTTCCTTCTCGATGGCCGCCGAGGGCCGCTGGGTACCGATGAAGCGCACCGCCCTGGCCCTCCACCACCTGGTTTCCACCCGGTTCCGCGGCGACCGGCTGCAGCTGATCAGCTTCGGCCGGTACGCCCAAACCATGGACATCGGCGAGCTGACGGCCCTGCCGGCGGTGCGCGAACAGGGCACCAACCTGCACCACGGGCTGCTGCTGGCCGGCCGGTTCTTCCGCAAGCACCCCTCCATGCAGCCGGTGCTGCTGGTGGTCACCGACGGCGAGCCCACCGCCCACCTGGAGGCCGACGGCGAGTCCTGGTTCAACTGGCCGCCGGACGCTGAAACCATCCGGCTGACCGTGGCGGAGCTGGACCGGCTGGGCCGCGCCGGGGTGCAGGCGACATTCTTCCGGCTGGGCGACGACCCCGGACTGGAACGGTTCGTGGCCCGGATGGCCCGCCGGGTGGAGGGCCGCGTAGTGGCGCCGGACACCGGTGACCTGGGCGCCGCCGTCGTCGGCGAATACCTCAGAGCCCACTTCCGCGGCCGCCCCTTCAACGAGGAGGACTGGGCCACGTAGGGCCATCACTAGGCGGTGAAAGACATGACTTCCGACGATGTTGCAGGCGACCCGACGCCACGGCGGGCGACGCCGGACGATGCCGCCGCCGTTGCCAGGCTGCTCCATGACTTCAATACCGAGTTCTCGACGCCGACGGCCGGCACCCAGGAGCTCGAATCGCGATTGACGCAACTGCTGACGGGCGACGATGTAGTGATCCTGCTGACCGGCGAGCCAGCAAGTGGGGTTGCTGTGCTGAGTTTTCGGCCTAACGTCTGGTACCGGGGGCCGGTCGCGATCCTCGACGAGCTTTACGTCCGCCCTGAGCTCCGTGGCCACCGCCAGGGCAGCGCACTCCTGGACGCGGCCCTGGATCTGGTGCGGGGCCGGGGCGGCGAACTACTTGAGATCAACGTGGACGGCGAGGACACCGATGCGCGCCGTTTTTATGAGGCCCACGGGTTCACCAATACGGAAGCGGGCCGGGCAGACCCAATGCTTTACTACTATCGCGAGCTTTGAAGCGGAAGAAGGGTCCTGAATGGCGGTCATGCCAAGCGCCACGCTGGAAGTGGATGCCGCCGTCGTCCGTTCCCTGCTCCGCGCCCAGCGTCCAGACCTCGCCGACCTCTCCTTGGTCCGGAACGCCCATGGCTAGGACAACGTGACGTTCCGCCTCGGGGACGATCTGGCCGTCCGATTGCCCCGCCGGGCAGAAGCCGTGCCGCTGATCCTGCATGAGCAGCTGTACCTGCCCGAAATCGCCAAGCGCTCGCCGGTTCCGGTGCCCGTCACGGTCCACGCGGGCCGGCCGACGGCGGACTTTCCGTGGCCGTGGAGCGTCGTGCGGTGGATTCCCGGTGCCTCGGCGGCCGATGCGGGGGCAGCTGATCGCGGACCGGCCGCCGCTGGCCTCGCGGCGTTCCTGCGGTCCCTTCACAGTCCAGCCGGCGCCGGAGTCCCGGTGAACCCCGTCCGCGGTGTGCCGCTGAGGCACCGCGATACGGCGGTTCGTGAGCGGCTCCAGGACAAGGAACGCTATCCCCGGGCGGCGGAACTGGAAGCAGTCTGGGTAGCGGCCTGCGCGGCCAGCGCATGGGACGGTCCCGCGATGATGCTGCACGGCGACCTTCACCCGGCCAACATCCTCCTTGATGCTTCCGGCTCGCTGGCCGGCGTGATCGATTTTGGCGATGTCGGCGCCGGGGATCCGGCCGTGGATCTTGCCGCCGGGTGGTTGATGTTCGACGCCGGCACCCGTCGGCGCTTCCGTGAGGCACTCGGCCCGTCCGCTGACAAGGAAATGTGGACGCGGGCGCGTGGCTGGGCCCTCGTGCTATCCACTGCCATGGTCACCACGTCGGACGACAATCCGCGCATGTTCTCCGTGGGGGCCTTCGGGATCGGACAGGTCCTGGACGGCTGATCCAGTCCGGCCAAATTCTGAGCCAGGCTTGGGTTGCCGGCTGACGCCGGACAAATATCCGCCCCCTTCCTGTCGGATCGGGGCAGAGTGGTTCGTAGCAAGGGTGAGAGGTCCACGCTGGGTGGGTCCCAACCACAGGAGATGATGCGACATGCAGTATTTGCTTTCCGTGATCCATGACCAGCGTGAACTCGCCCCCTCGGACGAGATGGCGGCCATCGACGAATTCAACGACCGGCTGCAGGCCGACGGCCACTGGGTCTTCGCCGGTGGCCTCGGCTTTCCCGACACCGCCACCGTCATTGACAACCGTGGCGCCGCTCCCGTGGTGACCGACGGTCCGTTCGTCGAAACCAAGGAGTTCTTGGCGGGTTTCTGGATTATCGAGGCCCCAGACCTCGACGCGGCGCTCAAGCTCGCCGCCGAGGGATCCAAGGCCTGCAACCGCAAAGTCGAGGTGCGGCCGTTCCTGTGAACGGAAGCGACGTCGGGGATGCAGTCAACCGGGCTTACCGCGCCGAGTGGGGCCGGCTGGTGGCCGTGCTGGCCCGCCGTTTCGGCGACCTCGACCTCGCGGAGGACGCGGCGGCCGAGGCATTTGCGGCCGCCGTTGAGCGGTGGCCCTCCGACGGCGTACCCGCCAACCCCGGGGCCTGGCTGACCACCACTGCCAAGCGCAAAGCCATTGACCGGCTCCGCCGCGAAAGCAAACGCGCCGGCAAGCACCAGGAGGCGCAGGTGCTGTTCGATGATCAGCCCCCTGAGCCGCTTGGCGCCGTCGAGGACGAACGGCTTCGCCTGATCTTCACCTGCTGCCACCCGGCGCTGGCGATGCCTGCGCGGGTGGCACTGACACTGCGGATGCTGGGCGGACTGACCGTGGCCGATATTGCCCGCGCCTTCCTGATCCAGGAGAGCGCCGCGGCGCAGCGAATCACTCGGGCGAAGACCAAGATCAAGGCCGCCAGGATCCCCTACCGGGTGCCGTCCGAGGAGGACTTCCGGGAGCGGGTCTCCGGCGTGCTCGCCGTGCTTTACCTGATCTTCAACGAGGGGTACCTTTCAACCGGCGTCGGATCGGACCCCATCCGCTCCGAGCTGACCGACGAGGCAATCCGGCTCACCCGCCTGGCCCACGCCCTAATGCCCGACGACGGGGAAACGGCGGGCCTGCTGGCTCTGATGCTCTTCACCGAGGCCCGCCGGGCGACACGTCTTTCGGCCACCGGTGAGCTCATCACCCTCGAGGAACAGGACCGGGGGAGCTGGAACGCGGCACTGATCACCGAAGGCCGGGCCTTGATGCGTGCCCGCCTGGCCACGGGACAGAAGCCCGGCCCCTATCAGCTCCTTGCCGCCATCAATGCTGTCCATACCTCTGCCCGCGACGTTCGGGACACTGACTGGTCACAGATTCTCGACCTCTACGACATGCTGACCTGCCTTGACCCGTCGCCGGTGATTGCCCTCAACCGTGCCGTGGCAGTGGCCGAAGTGGATGGGCCCGTGGTGGCGCTGGCCGCCGTCGACCGGCTGGCCGAGGACCTGGCCGGTTACCACGCCTACTACGCCACCCGCGCCGAGCTACTTCGGAGACTGGACCGCCACGCCGAGGCGCGTCTCGCGTACGACGAGGCCATCGAACTGGCAGGCAATTCTGCCGAGGCCGCCACGCTGAAACGCCGCCGCGACCTGCTGGCCTCCTGAGCCGGAGCTTCCGTTGGGCCGCGATACTTGACTCTGACACTGTGGAAGGCAGGAGAACTGAGTCATGTTATCCATTGGAGCGTTCGCGCAGATCGGCCAGGTCACCCACCGCATGCTGCGGCACTGGGACACCTCCGGACTGCTCGTTCCCGCGCACGTGGATGAGTTCAGCGGTTACCGCTCCTATGATCCCGCCCAGCTGGAACGGCTGCACCGGATCGTCGCGCTCCGCCAGCTCGGGTTCGGCTTGGCGGACGTTGCCGCCATGCTGGAGGCCGGGGTTGATGCGGAGCGGATGGCCCGGCTGCTGCAGATCCGGCGCGCCGAAGTGGCGGAGGAACAGCGGCTGGCCGCGGCACGGCTCATCGACGTCGAGCGGAGGCTCCACCTGATCGAGAAGGAAAAGCACATGACCCAGATCGAAATCATCGAAAAGTCCCTCCCCGCCGTCCGTCTCGCGGCCCGCACCGCCGCCGTCGCCGAACAACCGGAGGTGGCCGGCGTCGTCGGGCCGTTGTTCGACGACGTGGCCCGGGTGCTCAGCGCCGCCGGCGGGTCCCTCGAGACGCCCATCGCCCAGTACGAGGCGGGTGAGGACGGCATGCGCATCACCGCCGGCTACGCCGCCACGGGAAACATCCCCGAAGGCGTCGAGGCGGTGGAGCTTCCGCGCGTCCCTGCCGCGATCTGCGGCGTCCACCTGGGCCCGATGGACCGCATCGGCGAGAGCTGGCAGGCCGTCCACGCCGAGATCATTGCCCGCGGCTACACCCCGTCCGGACCGTGCCGCGAGGTGTACCTCCGGGCCGAGTCCGAGGATCAGGCGGACTGGGTGACCGAGTTGCAGCAGCCTGTCACGCGCTAGGTCAGGTACCGCGGCGCGTCGGGGAACGACGATGGCGGCCTTTCGGAGAGGCAGGAGGGCCGTGCCGGGCGCCTCGGACCTACGCGCGGCCCTTGAGGATCAGGTTCCAGTACACCTGCGGGAAGATGTCGCGGTCCACAATCCAGGACGCGCGGCTCTCCTTCCAGGTCGGCACCTTGGGAATCGTGGGCATGGGCCGGTACTGGGCATCGAATTCGGCGAAGACCACCGTGGAGCGGGACACCGTGAAGGGGCAGACGGAGTAGCCGTCATACCGTTCCGGAAGAGCCTTCCCTTCGCGGGCCGCCATCAGGTTCGCAGCCAACACCTTGGCCTGCTTGCGCAGCGCGCCGCCCGACTTGGAGTTGGCGGTGCCGGCCGCATCCCCCAGCGACCAGACGTCCGGGAACCGCACATGGCGCAGCGTCTCCGGATCCACCTCCACAAACCCGCCGTCGTCGCCGGCCGCAGGCAGATCGGTGGCCTTGAGCCAGTCCGGTGCCGACTGCGGCGGGACAACGTTGAGCACGTCGTAGTGGAGTTCCTCGGCGATTCCGGTGCCGTTGTTCTTGACCAGCACGGTCCGGGCCGAGGGCTCCACCAGGACGACCTCGCTGTTCAGGCGCAGCTCGATGCCGTATTCGGCGATCTTGCGATTGAGCTCCTCGTCCACACCCGGTACGCCGAAGACCGTTGCGGTGGGCTGCACCATAATCACCCGGATGTCCTTCAGGACTCCCTGCTTGCGCCAGTAGTCACAGGCCAGGTACATCGGCTTTTGCGCCGCGCCGCCGCATTTGATGGGCCCGGACGGCATGGTGAAGATGGCTGTCCCCGACCGGAGACCCTTGAGCAGCGTCCAGGCCTTCGTTGCCAAGGACAGTTCGTAGTGGGAGGCGCCCGAGGGTGACTGAACGGCCGCGGCCAGCCCCGGGATACTGTCCCAGTCAAGCTGCAGGCCCGGGCAGACGACCAGCTGGTTGTATCCCAGCGGGCCGCCGTGGTCCAGGGAAACAGTCTTGGTCGCAGCGTCGATGTCCACGGCCCGGTCTTGGATCCAGTGCACCCCGCGCGGTATGACCGAGGACTGCCTCCGGACCGCGGACGACGCCTTCGCCCGCCCACCGGCAATATGGGAGAACAACGGCTGGTACTGGTGCTCGGCCGCGGGTTCGACCAGGGCCACATCGTTGACTCCGCCGCGCTGAAGGCGAGCGGCCAGCGAGACGCCGGCATTGCCGCCGCCGATCACGACCACGTCGTGATGTTGCCTGGCCGCGGACTCAGGTCCCCCGGGTGTTTCCTTGCTCAGCGACATCGGCACTCCTTGGATGGTGCGAACTGACCTGCAACTGGATCCTCAATGGTAAGCACGGTGAGCTTTCCGCGGAACCGACGGCCCGTGCGCCCAATCCTTCGGAGGGGACGACGACGGCGGCCCCCAACCCGGGTGGGGTGCGGGCCGCCGTCGTCGGCGTGTGCTATTCCCGGACCGCCGCCATCAGCTCGGCGACGTCCAGGGCGTCCCCGAGGCCGAGGGCCAGCGCGGCCACCTGGTCCGTGTCCTCCGACGACCGCCGGCCGCCGACGTTCAGGCGGAACTTCTCGGCCAGTTCGTCGTCGCTCAGCGGGTTTTTCGGGCCGCCGCGGTTGAACTCCACCCGCGCTTCGTGCCATTCGCCGTCCCGGGTGTTGACGCGCAACACCGCCGGGAACTGGTGCGGGTAGATCTCACTGCTGCGCTCGTCGGCGTGGCAGCGGACCAGCCCGGCCAGCCGCAGGGTCTCCGGATCCTTCGCCATCCCGTCGGTGAAGTCGTGATGCCCGACGCCGAGGCCCGAGCCGCCCAGGAGGGCCCGGGCAACGGTGAAGGGGCCGGAGAAGGCGGCGTGGTAGCCCGATTCCGGCTTAGCCTTGGACTCGGCGGGCTCGGCGATAGTCCGCAGCACCGGCGCCGGGACGCCCAGCTCGATGCCGACGATGTCCTCCGGCCGGACGCCGCGGTCACGGAGCTCGCGGGCGGCGTCGATGCCGGCGTGGGTGAAGTGGTTGCACGGGTAGGGCTTGAAGAAGATGCCCGGGAGTTCCCAGTGTTCACCGAGGCCCTCGACCACCTTGGCGGCATCGGCGCGGTCCCCGCAGAAGGCGTGCAGGAAACCGAACCTGCCCTCGATGACGGTGGGCGGGCCGGTGAGCCCGTGCCGGGCCAGTTCGGCGGCCGTGATCCCGGAGTGCGCCGCCCAGCCGCAGTGCGTTCGCTTGACGGTCCCGCCGGTCCGGTTTGCCTCGAGCAGGCCCGCCCCGAAGCTGGCGGCGATGCCCATCGCGTCGGCGATGCCCTCGGCGTCGAGCCCGTAGAGCATCGCGGCGGCGGCAGCCGATCCAATAGCGCCGCAGATGGAGGTGGCATGCTGGCCGCGCTCGAAAAACTCCGAGTTTCCCAGGGCCTCGTCATAGCCGCCCATGCCCAGCCGCACCGTGATTTCGATGCCGACGCCGGCCGCGTCCAGGAGTGCCGCCCCGCTGGCGCCGGTGGCTTCCGCCACCGCCAAGGCCGCCGGGATGACGGAGGCGGAAGGGTGCAGGACCGAGGGCAGGTGAGTGTCGTCCGAGTCCATCGAGTGGGCCAGGGTGCCGTTCACCAGGGCCGCCGTCGCCGCGGGAAAATGGCGCCCGGTGCCGATGGCCGTGGCGTCCTCGTTTCCGCCCCAGCCGGTGGCGACGCCGATCACGGCGGCCGCGGAGGGCTGGTTGTGGGCGGCCAAAGAGTTTCCCAGCAGGTCAAGCACCCGGCGGGCCACGTCCTTGCGCAGGTCCGGGGCCAGGCCGTCTTTTCGGGTTCGGTCCGCCAGGGCGGCGAGCCGGCCGACGACGGTGCCGGTGAAATCGTGCCGGCTCATCGGGTCACCACCGCGACCGGGCGGATCGGGGAGCCGGTGCCGCCGACGATCCGCAACGGGGCCATGACGAAGGTGAATTCGGTCAGCTCGTGCCGGGAGGCATCCTCGAGGTTCAGGTGCTCGATGATGTGGATGCCGTTCTCCACCAGCATGATCCGGTGGACCGGCAGCACGCTGTGGCCCTTGCCGGCGGGGATGTGTTCGAAGGCGGTGGTGTCCGCGCCCGCGGCGACGATCCCGGCCGAAGCGAGCCAGCGGGCCGCTTCCACATCGGGACCCGGGACGCCGTCCGTCTGGCCGAGATACCGTGCGGGGTCCTCGAAGTGCCGCGCCCAGCCGGTCCGGATCAGGACCACGTCGCCGGAGCGGGGCGAGACCCCGGCGGCGTCGGCGGCATCCTGCAAATCCTTCGCGGTGATTGCCTGGCCCGCCTCCAGGGCCTCCACCCCGTGCAGTGCGGCGATGTCCAGGAGCAGGCCGCGGCGCAGCAGGAACGGGATCTGGTCCGCCCCGAGCTGGGAGAACTTCCCGCCGCGCTGGGCGTCCGCCGCGTCCACGCCGCCGTGCAGCATGCCCTCGTGGCTGACG
The DNA here is from genome assembly GCF_040702285.1 of Arthrobacter sp. NPDC080086. Lineage (NCBI taxonomy): Bacteria > Bacillati > Actinomycetota > Actinomycetes > Micrococcales > Micrococcaceae > Arthrobacter > Arthrobacter sp. NPDC080086. Next base: position 12,287 of record NZ_JBFBKP010000062.1, on the reverse strand, counting down.
TGGGAGAGGGCGTCGACGTGTGTTCCCACGTGTCCGCCGGTGACGATGATTTCGTTGGACGCTGACCCTCCGTCGGGCCGGACCATGTCTCCGTGCCGCCGGATCAGGGTCATCCGGAATCCCGGGTGGTTGGGGGAGCAGGGCATGCCGGTGAAGTGCGGGTGGCCGAGTTCGACCACTTCCTGGGTGCTGCCCGTGACGGCGCTGAGCAGGACATCGGTGGTGGACGTGGTGGCGTTGTGCATGAATCTCCTCGTAGGGGACTAGTCGCGGATGGCGAGGTCGAGGACCAGCCGGGCGTTCTCCACGACGGCGGGGTCAATGAAGCGCCCGTCGGAATCGAGAACGGCCGTCTCTCCGGCCTCGGCGGACGATTGGGCGAGGGCAACGACGCCCTCGGCGCGCGCCACTTCCTCCGGAGTGGGAGTGAACGCGGTGTTGACGACGTCGATCTGGCGGGGGTGGATCACGGTGCGGCCGAAGAATCCCTGCCTCCGGCCCTGCAGGCTGCTGCGGCGCAGGCCCTCAAGGTCGGCGACGTCGGTGTAGACACTTTGGACCGGGGAAGCGAGGCCGTGGGAGCGGCTGGCGGTGACAATCCAGCCGCGCGCCCACTCCAGGCCTTCCGGCGAAACCCGCAGATCAGCGGCGAGGTCGGCCTCGCCGAGGGCCAGTCCGGTGACCCGGGGATGGGTGCCGGCCAGCAGCGGGGCGTCGCGGAGTGCGGCCGCCGTCTCAACCAGGAGATGAAGCTGGCAGCCCAGGGCATCGCCGGCCCGGCGGATCGCGGCGGGATCCTCGGCCTTGGCGATTCGGACGCCCGCCGGTTTGCGCTCCGCCCGGCCCAGCGTCTCAAGCTCCTGCGCGGACCACGGCGTGTCCAGCGGGTTGATCCGGATCCAGACCTGGCGCCCGGCCCCGGCCGTTTCGAGGGCACCGACTGCATTCGCCAGGGCCATGTCCTTGGCCGTGGACGGCACTGCGTCCTCGAGGTCGATGATGACGGCGTCGGCGGCCGAATCCAGCGCCTTGGCGATCCGGTCCTCCCGGTGGCCCGGGACGTAGAGCCAGCTGCGCGGAATCATGAGGCGGCCTCCCGGCCGGCGGCCTGGGGGTTGTAACCGAGGTTGCGGGAGACCTTGGCGGCCGCTTCCAGCAACGCTTCCTCGTACCGGGAGCGCTTTTCCTCGGACATCCGGTAGCTCGGCCCGCAGACGGAGATGGAGCCAACCACCTGTGCGTCGTCGGAGAAGACGGGGGCGGCCAGCGACGCCGCACCCTCCTGGCGTTCACCCTCGGAATGGCACACGCCCCTCGCCCGTGCGTCCCGGAGGGAAGCGCGCAGCGCCTCGGGGTCGGTCACCGTCGCCGCGGTCTGCCGGGGCAGCGGCCTGGAGAGGATGTCCTCCTGCTCGTCCTCGGACAGGAATGCCAGGATGGCGCGGCCGGAACTGCCGCTGTGCAGGTCGAAGCAGCGGCCGATCTCCACGGTCATCTTGATTTCCTGGGTGCTCTCCACCTGGTCGAGGTAGACCCGGCCGCCCGGGATCCGGGCCGATACCGTTGCGGTTTCGCCGGTCTGCCGCTGGAGTTCCACCAGGGCTTCCCGGGCGGCCCGCCGCAGCGGCGAGGTGTCCAGCGCCCGCGCCCCAAGGGTGACGGCGGCTGGCCCCAGCCGGTACCGGCGGCTGCTTGCCTCATAAGTGAGGAGGCCGCGTTCGACGAACGTGGACACGATGCGGTGCACCACAGCCTTGGACAATCCGGTGGAGCGGGCGATCTCGGAGATCCCGAGGGCACTGTTCCGGCGGCCGAAGGCCACGAGGACGTCGGCCGCACGGGCCGCGGAGGTGGTCCCGCTGGACGTGGTTTCCATAGTTGGCTCCCTGGATGACTGACGAAGTCCGGATTGACGACTTTCACCATTTGTACCGCCTAACGGAACGCTTGTCGAGACTTCCGCCCGAGAGAAACCCGCGAATTATCGGAAGTTTCTGAAAAATAACCCTTGCGCACTGGAATGTGATCGGGCAAAGTGTTCCACGACACAGACCAAATATGTTCCGCCAAGCGGAACAGGCAGGGAGGTGAGAATGCCCGAGTACGATTTCGATCTGGCCGTGGCAGGTGCGGGCGGTGGTTTGATCGCCGCGCTGCGTGCCGCGGATCTGGGCCACGACGTCGTCGTCATCGACGCGGATGACCAGTTCCAGCGCGGAAACAACACCTCGATGTGCACCGCCATGATCCCCGCGGCCGGCACCCGCTGGCAGGAAGCCGCCGGAATCGACGACAGCCCCGGCCGTTTCCTCGGAGACATCGACCGAAAGACCGGCGGCAGCGCCGACCGGCGGCTCGCGGAGGCCCTGACCGCGGCGAGCGCCCCCATGGTGACATGGATGGCCGACGAACTCGGGCTGCCCCTTGAACTGGTGACCGACTTCCACTACCCCGGACACAGCGCCGACCGGTGCCACACCATCTCCGGCCGGCACGGATCCACCCTCTTGGCCCACCTCGTGGACCGCGCCCGCCGCCACGAGCGGATCGAACTCATTACCCCCATGACCCTGGAAGAGGTCGAGGTCAGCGGCGGAGCGGTCTCCGGCATCGTCGCCTCCACCCCGGACGGTTCCACGGACCGGCTGTCCGTCCCGGCCGTGCTGCTGGCCACCAACGGATACGGCGGCGCGCCGGAACTGGTGGAGCGGTGGATCCCGGAAATGGCGGGCGTCCACTACCACGGCGGGTTCTACAGCCGCGGGGATGCCCTGCGGATCGGCGCCGGCCTTGGCGCGGACTCGGCCTACCTTGACGCCTACCAGGGGCACGCCGCCCTCTCCGCCTCCAGCCAGACCCTCGTGGGCTGGGCCACCGTCCTGCACGGCGGCCTGATCGTGAACACCGAAGGACGGCGCTTCGCGGACGAGACGACCGGCTACTCGGAGTTTGCGGCGATCCTGGCCGCCCAGCCCGGACAAACCGGCTGGATCATCATCGACCAGCACATCGAACAACAATGCCTGGCCTTCACGGACTTCCAGCAGGTCGCCGACAGCGGGGCGCTGGTGCGGGCCGAGACCGTGGCCGATCTGGCGGAGCGCCTCAAGGTTCCCGCGGACGCGCTCGCCGACGACGTCGACGCTGCCGCGAGGGCAGCCCGGGGTGAGGAGCCCGACCGGCAGGGCCGCAGCGACGAGCGTCACGCCTTGACCGGCCCCCTCGCCGCCGTCCGCATCGTTCCCGCACTCTTCCACACCCAGGGCGGCCTGGTGGTCGATCACCACGCCCGCGTGCTGACCCGGGTGGACCAGTCGCCCATCCCCGGCCTCTACGCCTCGGGCGGGGCCGCCACCGGAATCTCCGGCCACGGCGCCGCCGGTTACCTGGCCGGCAACGGCCTGCTCACCGCCTTCGGCCTGGCCTGGCTGGCCGCCGAAGACCTGGGCGCACGCACCTGACCGCGTTCCGCGCGGTCCCACCTTTCCATCACCAGAGCATCAGGAGTTTCACGTGAGTACCTTCCTCATCAAGAACGGCACCGTTGTGCGGCCCGAGGAGAACGCCCCCGACGACGGCGAATTCTTGGACATCCTCGTCACCGACGGCAAAATCACCGCGATCGGGCCGAACCTTTCCGCCGACGGCGCCGAGATCGTCGACGCCGCGGGCAAGCTGGTCTTTCCCGGCGTCGTGGACGCCCACCAGCACTGGGGTATCTACAACCCGCTCGGCGAGGACACCGTCACCGAGTCCCGGGCAAGTGCCCAGGGCGGCGTGACCTCCGCGATCACCTACATGCGGACCGGTCAGTACTACCTGAACAAGGGCGGCCCCTACAAGGACTTCTACCCCGAGGTGCTGGCCACCTCCGAGGGCAAGGCCTACATCGACTACGCCTTCCACCTTGCCCCGATGTCCAAGCAGCACATCGAGGAAATCCCGTCGCTGGTCGAGGACCACGGCGTCACGTCCTTCAAGATCTTCATGTTCTACGGCAGCCACGGCCTGCACGGACGCTCCACCTCGCAGAGCGAATTCCTGATGATCCCCGAAGACGAGAACTACAACCTGGCGCACTTCGAATTCGTCATGCGCGGCATCCAGGCCGCCCGGGAGAAGCTGCCCGAGTTGGCCCCGCACATCTCCCTCTCCCTGCACTGCGAGACCGCCGAGATCATGAGCGCCTACACCAAGCTCGTGGAGGAGGAAGGCACCCTCACCGGTCTCGCCGCCTACAGCGCGTCCCGGCCGCAGCACTCCGAGGGCCTGGCCGTCACCATCGCGTCCTTCCTGGCCGACGAGACCGGCCTGCCCAACATCAACCTCCTGCACCTGAGCTCGGCCAAGGCGCTGAAGGCCGCGATGAAGATGGCGGAGGCGTTCCCGCACGTGGACTTCCGCCGCGAGGTAACCATCGGGCACCTGCTCGCCGACATCGACACCGCCCATGGCCTGGGCGGCAAGGTCAACCCGCCGCTGCGTCCCCGCGACGACGTCGAGGCCCTCTGGGAGCACATGCTCGCCGGCAACATCGACTGGGTGGTCTCGGACCACGCGTGCTGCAAGGACGAGCAGAAGTTCGGTGACGACCGCGACGACATCTTCGCCGCCAAGTCCGGCTTCGGCGGCACCGAGTACCTGCTGCCCGGCCTGATCACCGAGGGCCGCAAGCGCGGACTGTCCCTCCGCCGCATTGCCGAGCTGACCTCCTCGAACCCTGCGTCCCGCTACGGCCTGCCCGGCAAGGGCCGGCTGGTGGAAGGCGCCGACGCCGACATCGCGATCGTGGACCCCGACGCCGTCTGGACCGTGCGCGCCGAGGACTCAGAATCCACCCAGGAGTACACGCCGTTCGAGGGTTTCGAACTCGGCGCCAAGGTCACAGACACGTTCGTCCGCGGCCACCGCGTGCTGACCGACGGCGTCATCACCGGCGAACCCGTCGGCCGCTACCTGCAGCGCCCGTACCTGTGAGCGCCAACGCCTTCGGCGCCGTGGCCGAGACCAACCACGGGCCGCTCCGCGGCCTGAAGGTCCTGGACGCCTCGACCATTCTGGCGGGTCCGCTGGCGGCCCAGATCCTCGGTGATTTCGGCGCCAACGTCATCAAGATCGAACACCCCACCAAACCCGATGGGATGCGCGGCCACGGGCTGGACAAGGACGGGATCCCGTTGTGGTGGAAAATGGTCAGCCGCAACAAGCAGACCGTGACCCTCCACCTCGGAACCCCGGAGGGCCAGGAGATCTTCCGGGAGCTCGCAGCCACCGCGGACGTCGTCGTCGAGAACTTCCGGCCCGGAACCTTCGAGCGCTGGGGTCTCGGCTATGACGTCTTGTCCAAGGACAACCCCGGCCTGGTGATGCTGCGGGTCAGCGGCTTCGGTCAGCGCGGCCCGTACTCGTCCCGGCCCGCGTTCGGGACCCTGGTCGAGTCGATGAGCGGGTTCGCGCACCTCACCGGCGAACCCGATGGACCGCCTACCCTGCCCGCGTTCGGGCTGGCGGATTCGATCGCCGGCGTCGCCGGGTCCTCCGCGGTCGCCATGGCCTTGCTGGAGCGGGACCGCAACGGCGGTGAGGGCCAGGTGATCGACCTGGACCTGCTCAGCCCGATCATGACCGCTGTCGGACCCGCCGTGATCTACGCGGACCAGTTGGGACTGGACCAGGACCGCACCGGCAACCGGTCCCAAAACAACTCCCCGCGCAACTTGTACCGGACCAAGGACGACCACTGGGTGGCCGTCTCGACCAGTGCGCAGGCGATCGCCGAGCGGGTGCTGCGCCTGGTGGGCCACCCCGAGGTCATCGACGAACCCTGGTTCGCTACCGGCAGGCAGCGTGCCCAGCACGCCGAGCTGCTCGACGGCTACGTCGGCAGTTGGGTCGAACAGCGCACCCGGGACGAGGTGGTGCAGGAATTCGAGGCCGCCGGCGCGGCCGTGGCGCCGGTCTACCGTCCCAGCGAGCTGCTCGTGGACGAACAAATTGTGGCCACGGAGATGATCACCCGAGTCCCCGACCCAGATCTTGGATCGGTCCGCATGCAGAACGTGATGTGGCGGATGACCAAATCCCCCGGCTCCATTCGGCATACCGGGCGCCCGCTCGGTGCCGACACCGACGAGGTCCTCACCGCCCTCGGACATGATCCCTCCGAACTCCGCGATCTCCGTGAACGCGGCGTCATCTGACCCCTAGGAACCCTATGAAATCGCGTTGGTTTACGCTCTGCATTGTCCTTGGACTGGTGCTGGTCAACTACATCGACCGCAGCGCCATCTCGTTCGCAGCGACGCCGATCCGGGAGCATTTCGGTATCTCCGCCGCCGAATACGGCATCATCAGCTCGGCCTTCTCCGTCGGGTACATGGTCTTCGCCCTGCTCTCCGGACCTCTGGTGGACCGGTTCGGCTCCCGCAAGATCCTCATCTGGGGCATGATCGTGTGGGCCGTGTCCTCCGCGCTCACCCCGGCCGCCGGTGGCTTCCTCGGCCTCATCCTGGTCCGGATCGTGCTCGGCGCCGGTGAGGCTCCCTGCTTCCCGGCCGCCACCCGCATCGCCAGCCGGTGGCTTCCCGCCCAGGAACGCGGCAAGGCACTGGCTCTGGTGGGCGGCGTGGCCGTCTCCGGCAGCCTGCTGATCGGCGGCCCCATCCTCACCCAGCTGGTCTCCCTGACCGGCTGGATGGGCATGTTCTGGATCCTCGCCGCCGCCGGTGTCCTGTGGGTCCTCATCGCGGTGCCGTACCTGAAGAACTCCCCCGCCGAGGCGGCCTTCTGCTCCGAGGAGGAGCGCGCCTACATCAAGAGTGGCCAGACCGAGGGCGAAGCCTCCGGCCGGGAAGAAAAGATGGAGTGGGGACCCATCCTGCGCAACCGCAACCTCTGGATCGTGGGGCTGGGCTACTTCGCCTGGGGCTTCATGTTCTGGGCCTTCATGTACTGGCTGCCGCAGTACCTCCAGGCCGGGTTCGGGCTCTCGCTCAAGGCAGTCGGCGCCTTCTCCGTTGCTCCCTGGGCGGCCGGCGTCGTCGGTGCTTTGGTGGGCGGCGTGCTGGTGGACCGCATCTACAAGCGCACCCAGCAGGTCCGCTCCCGCTTCACCATCATCGGTGTGGCGCTGCTGCTGGCCGGCGCCTCGCTGGTTCCGCTCCTGGTGATGCCGGTGACCCTGACGCTCGCCCTGGTCTGCATCTCCCTGGGTGTGGGCTTCGGCTTCATCACGGGCGGTATCTGGTGGGTTGCGTCTATTGACGCCGCTCCCAAGCAGCCCGGCACCGCCGCCGGGTTCGCGGACGCCTGTTTCGCGCTCTCCGGCATCATCGCCCCGAGCGTCATGGGCTTCATCGTCTCCGAGTCCGGCAGCTACACCGGTGGCTTCGTGATCATGGCCGTGCTCTGCGTCATCGCCGCCGCAGCGCTCCTGTTCTTCACCAAGGAACCGGCCCGCGTCACCGCCGAGCAGGAGGCGGCTCCGGTGCGTGGCTAGTCTCCCGGAGACGCCCTGAAGGGCCGGGCAGCCGAGGGGCTGCCCGGCCTTTCTGTTGGCATCCGGCTGCCAGCGATGGATGATCGGGGCAGGGCATCCGCCCGCCGTTGCCGCTTCCAACCGACAGGAACCCCATGAGCAGCCAGCAGCCCGAACCCACCGCACGGACCGTCCTGATCACCGGAACCTCCTCCGGCATCGGGCTGGCCACCGCCGTCGCCGCCGCGCAGGCCGGCTGGACCACCGTCGCCACCATGCGCAACCTCACGAAGGCGGATGCCCTGCGCGCCGCCGCCTCGGCGGCAGGGGTGGAGCTGGACATCCGCGAACTGGACGTCACCAGCCAGGCGGCCATCGACCGGGAGATCGCCTACTGCTCCGAGCGCTACGGCCGGCTCGACGCGGTGGTGAACAACGCCGGGAGCGCCACGCTGGGGACCGTGGAAACCCTAACCGTCGACGACATCCGCGCGGCCATGGAGGTCAACTTCTTCGGCGTCGTCGCGCTGACCCGGGCCGCGATGCCCCTCCTGCGGGCCAGCGGCGGCCGGCTCATCACCATCAGCTCGGTAGGCGGCGTCGTCGGCCAGCCCTTCAACGAGGCCTACTGCGCGGCCAAGTTCGCCGTCGAGGGTTTCATGGAGAGCCTCCAGCCGCTGGCGGCCTCGGTGGGGGTGGGGGTGCACGTGATCGAACCCGGCCCGGTCTCCAGCGAGTTTGTCGCCAACGCCGGCATCGACCCGAAGACCATGCTCGCCGACGCGGGACCCTACGCCCCGGCCCTGACCGCCTACCTTAACCGGACCACCCAGCAGTTCGGCAGCTCCAATGCGCAGACACCCGAGGAGGTCGCCGAGGTCATTCTGTCCAGCCTCCGCGACGAGGGCACGCCGTTCCGTGTGCAGACCTCCGACTGGGCACGCACCTTCGTGGGCACCAAGCTCAAGGACCTTGACGGCAGCCAAGTAACCGGGATGACCGCGGGGTGGGTGACCGCCTGAAAACAGGGGCGGTCGCTCCTTGCGCACTGCCGGGGCATCCACGAGGATAAAGCCCTCCCCGCCGCGACAAAGGAGTCAGCGCCATGACCAAGTATCTGATCTCGTTTCCGAGCGCCGCCATGGACGTCCCGCTCGAGGAGCTCCCCGCCGTCGCGGACGCCGCGCACGCCGTCGTTCGGGAGGCTCAGGCCGCCGGGGTGTGGGTGTTCGGCGGCGGCATCGACGAAAGCGTACCGCCGGTGGTGGTCGACGGCGGCGGCGAGGCCCGGGCGGGCACCTACCCGCAGACCGCGCACATGGAGGGCGGCTACTCGATCCTGGACCTGCCCTCCCACGAGGCGGCCGTGGAATGGGGCGCCAAATTCGCCACTGCGTGCCGCTGCCCGCAGGAAATCCGCGCCTTCGGCGACGACGCGGAAGCTTGACCCGCTGTTCATGGCGGACATGGACTGCCTGGTGATCTACGTGCCCGCCGCCGACGCCGATGCGGTCCGCCGGGCGATCGGCGACGCCGGCGCGGGACGGCTGGGCAACTACTCGCATTGCTCTTTCAGCACAGCCGGGACGGGCCGGTTTACCCCGCTGCCCGGGGCGGCGCCCGCCGTCGGCGCCGTGGGCATGCCGGAGGAGGTCGCCGAGGTCAGGATCGAGGCCATCTACCCACGAGACCGGCGCGACGCCGTCGTCGCAGCCGCGCTAGCCGTGCACCCGTACGAGACTCCCGCCTTCATGACCTTCCCGGTGAACGTGACCCGGCCCGGGGAACTTAGCGGCTGCTGACCTTCCCGGACAGCCGGGCCAGCGGCGCCAGCACCAACGGCCGCGCCGCGAACCAAGCCCCCGCCGTGACGGCCAGGCCCGCCGCGAAGAGCCAGAAGCCCACCCAGTTCACCTCGTCCGAACCGGCGAACATGTGGTTCAGGTTCCGCAGCGCCCCGGTGGCGAACACCAGGAACACGTGGACCAGAATGAACAGCACGAAGAACAGCATGGTGGGGAAGTGCAGCGCCCGGGCCACCTCCACGGGATAAATCCGGTTCAGGGTGGCGGCGTTCTTCGGCCAGAGTTCGCTCATCCGCACCCCGGTGATTACGGCGAGCGGCGCCGCAATGAACACCACCACGAAGTACATCAGCTGCTGCAGGCTGTTGTAGTTCACCCAGCCGTCGTCCACCGGCCAGTCGAGAGTCAGGTACTGCAGCAGGGCCGACGCGGCGTTGGGGAACACCTCCCAGCTGGTGGGCACGATCCGCAGCCAGTGTCCGGAGGCGAACAGCAGCACCGCGAAGATCAGCCCGTTCGCCAGCCAGAGGATGTCCAGCGACTGGTGCAGCCACAGCGTGATGCTGATCTTCTTCCCGCCCCGCGCCGGCGTCCAGTAGGCGGGCGGTTTCTGCTGGGTCCGCACCTGGTAGCCGGAGCGGATGATCAGCACCATCAGGAAGAAGTTCAGGAAGTGCTGCCACTGGGCCCACCACGGGAAACCGGCCTGCGCGGTGTCCGGCAGCTCGTAGGCGCCGGGGTAGCGGCGGAGGAACTCCGGAACGCCCGGCAGCGTGGTGACGCCGCGGGCGGCGAGAATCAGGATTCCGGCGGCGACGACGGCGCCCAGGGCTATGAGCGCGACCCGGCGGATCCAGCCGGCCAAAGTCCGCGACCCGTAACGGCGGGGTTCGGGCTTCGGCGCGGCGGGCTTCTCCTTGGCGGGTGCAACCGGGGCAGCGACCGGTGCGGGCGCCTCGGCGGCCGCCGGGGCAGGAGCCTGAACAGGGGCCGCCGCGGGAGCCTGGGCCTCGGGCGCCGAGTCGACGACGGGTTCCGGGACCACGGGTTCCGGGGCCACGGGAGCCGCCGGTTCGCCGGCGACAGCGGGAACCGAAACCGGTGCCGCTGAAGTGGCATACCGGGCCGGGGCGGTGCCTGCCGGGGGCCACGGCTCGCCACCGGCAACCCGCGGGAGGCCACGGCGCAGGGGAGTGGTACCGGCCTGAGCGGGGGCCGGAGCCGCGGCGGCGGGTGCCGTTGCCGCGGGAGCAGGAGCCGGGACGGGTGCGGATGTGGCCGCTGCCGGGGCGACCGCTGCGGGGGCCGATGCCTCGGCCGGCGCGCTAGCAGCCGCTGACAGCGGCGTCATTCCGGCGGGTGGCCAGGGCTCACCGCCCGGGACGCGGGGGAGGCCTCGCCGAAGCGGCCGGCCACCGCCGGACACAGGGGCAGTTGCCGATGCGGGAACGGGCTCGGCCACGGGAGCAGCCGCGGGCGCCGAAACTTCCGGAGCGGACGCGGGCGCCGAGACAGCCACCGATGCAAAGCGCTCCGGGGCCTCGCCCGCGGGGGGCCAGGGCTCGCCGCCCGGCACCCGGGGCAGTCCCCGGCGGAGCGGTCTTGAGGGGGCCGCCACCGCTACTTCTTCCGCGCTTCGAGGGCGCTGATCAGCTGGGGGACCACGGTGAAGACGTCGCCCACTACGCCGAAGTCGGCGATCTCGAAGATCGGCGCGTCGGCGTCCTTGTTCACGGCGACGATCGTCTTCGCGGTCTGCATGCCCGCCCGGTGCTGGATGGCCCCGGAGATGCCGAGCGCCACGTACAGCTGCGCGGACACGGACACCCCGGTCTGGCCCACCTGCTGGGACTGTGCGACGTAGCCGGCGTCCACCGCTGCGCGGGAGGCTCCGACGGCCGCGCCGAGGGTGTCGGCGAGTTCCTCCACCAGGGCGAACTGTTCCTTGGAGGCCAGGCCCCGGCCGCCGGCCACCACCTTGGCGGCCCCGCGGAGTTCGGGCCGGGTGGAGGCCGCCGCCGCGCCCTCGAAGGACTCGATCCGTGCCGCGGGCTTCCCGGAGGCGGTCACCGTGAGGGTCTCCGGGGCCGCGGTCCGCGCTTCGGCGCGGGCCTCGATGGACCCCTGCCGGATGGTGATGACGGGCGGCCCGAAGGTGGCCGTGGCGGTGACGTTGTAGGCGCCGCCGTACACCGAGTGGTGCGCCACCACGCCCTCCTCGTCGCGGGAGACCCCCACGGCGTCGACGCAGACGGCGGAGCGGGTCCGGGCGGCGAAGCGGCCGGCAAGGTCGCGGCCGTTGAGGGAATGCGAGATCAGCACGGCGTCCGGCCGGACCAGCTCCACGGCAGCGGCCAGGGCGTCCACGGCCGGGACGCCGAGGGCCTCAGGGGCCGGATTCTCCGCGACCAGGACACGGGCGGCGCCGAGGGCCAGGGCGTCCGCGGCGGGATCACCGGACGGAGAACCGTCGCCGGGATAGTTCCCGGCTTGCGCAGCGGGCAGCACCAGCGCCACGGGGGTGCCCACGGCGGCAGCCGCGCCGAGCAATCCGGCGGCGGCCTTTTCCAGGTCTCCGGCGGCGGTGGTTTCGAGCGCCACCAGGATGGCGTCAGTGGGAAATTCAGTCATGTCGGTGCTCCCTACGCCAGGCGGTTTTCGATCAGGAATGCGGCGATCTTCTCGCCCGCGTCGCCGTCGTCGACGATCTTCACGCCGGCCGCACGCGGCGGCCGTTCGGCGACGGAGAGCATGATGGACCGCGCCGCCTCCGGATCGTCGGCCGCGACGCCCAGGTCCGCGAGGGTAAGCACCTCCAGCGGCTTCTTCTTGGCCGCCATGATGCCCTTGAAGTTGGGGAACCGCGGCCCGGGCAACGCCTCGGTGATGGAGATGACCGCCGGCAGTTGCGCGGAGACCTGCTGCACGCCGTCGTCCACCGGCCGGGTGCCGGATACGCTGCCGTCCCCGATCGAGACGGAGCTCAGGCCGGTGGCGTGAGGGAC
>NZ_JBFBKP010000061.1:0-25637 GCF_040702285.1 Arthrobacter sp. NPDC080086 | reverse complement strand
CGTCCTTCCCGGTAGGGGCCGCCGCCCTCACCGCGGACGGTCGGATTGTCAGCGGCTGCAACGTCGAAAACGCCAGTTACGGCCTCACCCTCTGCGCCGAGTGCACCCTGGTGGGCAACCTGCAGATGACAGGTGGCGGAACGCTGCGCGCCTTCTACTGCGTCGACGCGCACGGCACCGTCCTGATGCCGTGCGGCCGCTGCCGCCAGTTGCTCTACGAATTCCGCGCCCCGGACATGGAACTCATGACCACCCAGGGCATCAAGACGATGGACCAGGTGCTGCCCGACGCCTTTGGCCCCCAACATCTGGAGGAAACCCGATGACCCCGTCCACCCACTCTTCCGCTAACACGGAATCCTTCGACGCCGTCGACATCATCCGCACCAAGCGGGACAAGGGCACGCTCAGCGCCGCCCAGATCGACTGGACCATCGACGCGTACACCCGCGGCGCCATCGCCGACGAGCAGATGGCCGCCCTGAACATGGCCATCCTGCTCAACGGCATGGACCGTGCGGAGATCTCCCGCTGGACCGCGGCGATGATCGCCTCCGGCGAGCGGATGGACTTCTCCAGCCTGCGCCGGCCCGACGGCGGCGTGAAGGCCACCTCGGACAAGCACTCCACCGGCGGCGTGGGGGACAAGATCACCCTCCCGCTGGCGCCCCTGGTGGCCGTCTTCGGCGTCGCCGTCCCGCAGCTCTCCGGCCGCGGCCTGGGCCACACCGGCGGCACCTTGGACAAGCTCGAGGCGATCCCGGGCTGGCGGGCCAACCTCAGCAACGAGGAAATGCTCGCCCAGCTGCAGGACGTGGGCGCGGTCATCTGCGCCGCCGGCGCCGGCCTGGCCCCGGCGGACAAGAAGCTTTACGCCTTGCGCGACGTCACCGGAACGGTCGAGGCGATCCCGCTGATCGCGTCCTCGATCATGAGTAAGAAGATCGCCGAGGGCACCGGCTCCCTGGTCCTGGACGTCAAGGTGGGCAGCGGCGCGTTCATGAAGGACGAGACGCGCGCCCGGGAGCTGGCCGAGACCATGGTGGCCCTGGGCAAGGACGCGGGCGTCAACACCGTGGCCCTGCTCACCAACATGAACACCCCGCTGGGCCTGACCGCCGGCAACGCGATCGAGGTCGAGGAGTCCGTGGAGGTGCTCGCCGGCGGCGGTCCCGAGGACGTCGTCGAACTCACCGTCCGGCTGGCCGAGGAGATGCTGGCCTGCGCCGGCGTCCACGACGCCGACCCGCGGGCCGCGCTCAAGGACGGCCGCGCCATGGACGTCTGGAACCGGATGATCGAGGCGCAGGGTGGCGACCCGCGCGCGGCGCTGCCGGTGGCCAAGGAATCCGAAACCATCTACGCCCAGGCCGACGGCGTGCTGGTGGAACTCGACGCTATGGCCGTCGGCGTCGCGGCCTGGCGCCTGGGCGCCGGTCGCGCCCGCAAGGAGGACCAGGTCCAGGCCGGCGCCGGCGTGCGGATGCACGCCAAGCCCGGCGCTACTGTGCGGGCCGGCGAGCCGCTGATGACGCTGCTGACCGACACCCCGGAGAAGTTCGACCGGGCCAAGGAAGCACTGGAGCACGCCGCCGTGATTGCCCCCGAGGGATCCCGTCCGGCCCAGCAGTTGATCATCGACCGCATCGCCTAAGACCACCGCGGGGACCCGGCAGTACACTGGCTGCACAGCAGTCCGGGAGAAACCGGGTCCCGCCGTGCGTTAGGAAACCGTGCAGGCAATTAACGACTTCATCCTGGCAGCCGCGGGCCAGCCGTGGGTTCTCATCCTGGTGTTCGCCTGCTGCCTCGTCGACGGGTTCTTCCCGCCGGTGCCGAGCGAGTCCGTGGTGGTGGGCCTGGCCGCCGTCACCGCCAGCGCCGGCGTTCCCAACCCGGTCCTGCTGCTCGCCGTGGCCGCCGCCGGGGCCTTCGCCGGAGACAACATCGCCTATGCGATCGGCCGTTCTGCCGGGACCGACCGCTGGCGCTGGATGCGGGGCTACCGGACCCAGCGGGCGCTGGCCTGGGCCGGCCGGGAGCTGAGGAAACGGCCCGCATCGCTGATCATGGTGGCCCGCTTCATCCCCATCGGCCGAGTTGCCGTCAACCTCACCGCCGGGGCAACCGGCTATTCCCGGCCCCAGTTCGTCGGCCTCACCGCGCTCTCCGCGGTCCTATGGGGCGCGTACTCGGTGGGCATTGGACTGTTCTTCGGCCAATGGTTCGATCACAACCACCTGCTTGCCGCCACCATCGCCATCATCTGCGCGGTCCTGCTCGGCATCGCCGTGGACCTGGTCCTGAACCGGCTGCGCCGGGGAAGCCCGATGAAGGCGCCGTGACGACCCCGCGCACCGCCGTGACCTCGCCGCGTAGCGCCGGGGGAGCCGGGCATGGGACACTGGGATGCGATGCACATCACCCCGTCGACGACGGCGTGAGACGCCTCCCGTTCCGCACCCTTTCCGTTGTCCGCACCAGTTCAGTTTCCGAGGAGCACAGCCCGCGTGGAGTTCATTAATGAGGCCGTGCTCCATGCCGCCGGCCAATGGTGGATTTACCCCCTCCTGCTGGTCTTCTTCTTTGTCGACGGCTTCGCGATGGTGGTGCCCAGCGAGACCCTGATCGTGGCCCTCGCCGCGTACTCACGGCACAGCGGTGAGCCCAACCTCTGGATCCTCGGCCTGACGGCCCTGGTCGGCGCGATCGCCGGCGACAACATGGCCTACCTGCTGGGAAGCCGGATCGGGCTGGAACGCTTCCGCTGGATGCGCAAGCCCAAGGTGCAGCGCGTCTTCGCCTGGGCCCGGTACGAGCTCGAGAAGCGCGGCGCCGTGCTGATCTTCACCGCCCGCTACATTCCCTGGGGACGCGTCGCGGTCAACTACGTCGCCGGCACCACGGGATTCCCGCACCGCCGCTTCTTCCTGCTCGACGCCTTCGCCTGCTTGACCTGGGTGGTGTACTCGCTGGGCATCGGCCTCCTGGCCAGCTCGTTCCCGTGGCTGCACCACAACCCGCTGCTCAGCGCCGGGATCGCCGTCGTCTTCGCGATCGTGCTCGGCGTTGTCGTGGACCACGCGCTGCGCTGGTGGCACAAGCGCCTGGGCCGCCGCGACGAGGCCGCCGGCGAGGCTGCACCGGAGTCCGCTCACGGGAGCGCGCCGGAGCCCGCCCACGAGGCCGTGGCCCCGGCCCGGCACACGCCAAGCGACGCCTCGCGGAAGTAGCGCCGCGGCGCCGTCCGACCCTATGGTGGGAGCGTGACTGAGACTATTGCTGACGAAGCCCCTGACCTCGAGTTCGACCTGAAGGTCCTGCCGAAGGTTTCCCTCCACGACCACCTGGACGGCGGACTGCGTCCGGCCACCATCATCGACCTGGCCGCCGAGGTCGGGCACACCCTGCCGTCCACCGATCCCGTGGCGCTGGGGGAGTGGTTCCGGGAGTCCGCCGACTCCGGTTCGCTCGTCCGCTACCTCGAGACCTTCGACCACACCATCGCCGTGATGCAGACGAAGGAGGGCCTCTTCCGGGTCGCCAAGGAATTCGTCGAGGACCTGGCCGACGACGGCGTCGTCTACGGCGAGGTGCGCTGGGCACCCGAGCAGCACCTGCAGCGGGGACTGACCCTGGACGAGGTCGTCGAGGCGGTCCAGGCCGGGCTCGACGCCGGCGTCGAGGCCGTCTCCGAAACCGGCCGCGAGATTCAGGTGGGTCAGCTGATCACCGCCATGCGCCACGCCGACCGCAGCCAGGAAATCGCCGAACTCGCCGTCCGCCACCGCCACCAGGGCGCCGTCGGCTTCGACATCGCCGGCGCCGAGGACGGCTTCCTGCCCTCCCGGTTCAAGGACGCCTTCACCTACCTGGCCCAGCACAACTTCCCGGCCACCGTGCACGCCGGCGAGGCCGCCGGCCTGGAAAGCATCCAGTCCGCCCTGGTGGACGGCCGCGCCCTCCGCCTGGGCCACGGCGTCCGGATCGCCGAGGACGTCAGCATCGAATTCGAGGAAGCGGAGGCCGACGGGACCGAGGGCGACGAGGTTCCCGACACCATCGGCATGGTCACCCTCGGCGACCTCGCCGGCTGGGTCCGGGACCGGGGCATCGCCCTGGAAATCTGCCCGTCCTCCAACCTGCAGACCGGCGCCATCTCCGGCTTCGGCGAGGGCATCGAGAGCCACCCCGTGGACATGCTCTACCAGCTGGGCTTCAACGTCACCATCAACACCGATAACCGGCTGATGAGCGGCGTGACCCTCACCGACGAGTTCGAACTGCTGGTGGAAACCTTCGACTACGACCTCGACGACCTGCTGGAACTCACCCTCAACGCCGCCGAGGCCGCCTTCCTCCCGCTGGAGGAGAAGGAAGCCCTGGTCGAGTACATCAACGAGGCCTACGCCGACCTTGGCTAGCAACCCCGAGGCCGCTCCTTCCGGGGCAGTGGATGCGCTCCTGGACGTGATCGCCCAGCTACGACTCCACTGCCCCTGGATGGGCGCCCTCACCCACGACTCCCTCGTGGAGTACCTCCTCGAGGAGGCCTTCGAGACGGCGGAAACCATCGAGGGCGGGCACGGCGACGCCGAACTCCGCGCCGAGCTGGGCGACGTGCTGCTCCAGGTGGTGCTGCACGCCCGGCTGGCCGAGGAACGCGGCGCCTTCGACTTCGTCGACGTCGCCCGCGGCCTGCGCGAGAAGATGATCCGCCGCAACCCGCACGTCTTCCGTCCCGACGGCACCCTCCACGAGACCTTCCCCGCCACGGTGGAGGAGATCGTGCAGACCTGGGACGCGGTGAAGCGGGCGGAGAAGTCCGGGCTCGGCCATGCCTTCGACGGCGTCCCGGCTGCGCTGCCCGCCCTGGCCCGGACACAGAAGCTGCTCGACCGCGCGGAGCGGGCCGGCCTGCCCGCCCGGCCGGCCGCCGTCGTGCCCGCGGTCGTGCCCGAACCAGGCGGAACCCGGGCCGGAACCGAACCCGCGCCCGATCCGCACACCGAGGAGGAGCTGGGCGAGGCCCTGTTCGCCATGGTGGCCGCCGCCCGGGCCCGGGGGCTGGACGCCGAACGGGCGCTCCGGGCCGCCAACCGCCGCTTCCAGGCCGCCGCCGCGGGCGGGACCGCACCCCCGGATCCCGCCGCCGGGGCACCCCGTCCCGGGACGTAGCCGGGACTTAATAACTTTCCGTAACCCCGGCCCCTCTGGACTAGGCTAGGGGGTGACGAGGACGTCCACGATGGCTTGACCACCCCTGAGTTTCCAGCAGTCAGATACCCAACACACCGCTTCACCCAAAGGAGCATTTCCATGGCGCTTATCGATGCCATCCACGCCCGCGAGATCCTCGATTCCCGCGGCAACCCGACCGTAGAAGTTGAAGTCCTGCTCTCCGACGGCCAGATCGGCCGCGCGGCGGTTCCCTCCGGCGCCTCCACCGGCGAGCACGAGGCGGTGGAACTGCGCGACGGCGACAAGGGCCGCTACCTCGGCAAGGGTGTCCAGAAGGCCGTCGACGCCGTCATCGACCAGATCGCCCCGGCCCTGATCGGCTTCGACGCCACGGACCAGCGCAGCATCGACCAGGCCATGATCGACCTCGACGGCACCGCCAACAAGGGCAAGCTCGGCGCCAACGCCATCCTGGGCGTCTCCCTGGCCGTGGCCAACGCCGCCGCCGCCTCCGCAGACCTGCCGCTGTACAAGTACCTGGGCGGCCCGAACGCCCACGTCCTGCCCGTACCGCTGATGAACATCCTCAACGGCGGCTCGCACGCCGACTCCGACGTCGACATCCAGGAATTCATGGTTGTCCCGCTGGGCGCCGAGACCTTCTCCGAGGGCCTCCGCTGGGGCGTCGAGGTCTACCACGCGCTCAAGGCCGTGCTGCAGTCCAAGGGCCTGGCCACCGGCCTGGGCGACGAGGGCGGCTTCGCCCCGAACCTGCCCTCCAACCGCGCCGCCCTGGACCTGATCCAGGAAGCCATCAAGAACGCCGGGTACACCCCCGGCAAGGACGTGGCCCTGGCCCTGGACGTCGCCTCCTCCGAGTTCTTCAAGAACGGCTCCTACGAGTTCGAGGGCAAGACCCTGAGCTCCGCCGAAATGAGCGCCTACTACGCCGAACTGGTCGCCGACTACCCGCTGGTCTCCATCGAAGACCCGCTGGACGAGAACGACTGGGAGGGCTGGAAGACCCTCACCGACAGCATCGGGGACAAGGTCCAGATCGTCGGCGACGACCTCTTCGTCACCAACCCGGAGCGCCTGCAGACCGGCATCGACGCCAAGACCGCCAACTCCCTGCTGGTCAAGGTCAACCAGATCGGTTCGTTGACCGAGACCCTGGACGCCGTCTCCCTGGCCCAGCGCAACGGGTACACCACCATCACCTCCCACCGCTCCGGCGAGACCGAGGACACCACCATCGCGGACATCGCCGTGGCCACCAACGCCGGCCAGATCAAGACCGGCGCCCCGGCCCGCTCCGAGCGCGTCGCCAAGTACAACCAGCTCCTGCGCATCGAGGAGGAGCTGGACGACGCCGCACGCTACGCCGGCCGCAGCGCCTTCCCGCGTTTCAAGGGCTAGTACCCGCAATAACCAGTGACCGGTGGCTATGGTGGAAAGAACCATGGCCACCGGTTCTGTTTTGGCCGGCCGGAGCTGGCCCCCGGTCCGGCCAATGTGCCGGCCAGTTGTGAAGGAGTGACATGGCAACCCGCCGTCCCAAAGTTCCCAGGGCAGCCGCGCCGGCAGCTACTGCACCGGCCGCCGGCCGGGGGGAGCCCGACGGCGGCGACGTGATCCGGGCCGACTTCGGCGGATCCCGCCAGGCCCACGCCCCGTCGCAGGTCCCCGGACCGGGCACCAGCCGCACCGCACACCCCGCCCCGGGCCGGACCGCCAACGGCGCCACCGCAGCCGCGACTCCGGGCGCCCCCGCGTCCCGCCCCGCTGCCGGCACCCCCAAGGGCGCGTCCGGCACGACGCCGGGAAGCAAGCCCGTCGTCGAGCGCGTCACGGACAGCACCGACCCCGTCCCCGCCAAGGCCTTCTCCGGCCGGATGCTGGCGCTGGCCCTGGTCATGGTGGCCATCACCATCCTGCTGGCCCCCACGGTCAAGATCTTCCTCGAGAAGCGCTCCGAAATCGCCGGCCTCCAGGCGGACATCACCGCCAGCCAGGCCAAGCAGGCGGACCTGAAGCGGCAGATTTCACGCTGGCAGGACCCCAACTTCGTCAAACAGCAGGCCCGCGACCGGATTAACATGGTTATGCCCGGCGAAACCGGGTACTGGGTGTTCGGCAGCGACATTCCCGCCGACACCCCGGCCACCGGCGCCGCCGCGACCAGCGGCGACAGCCAGGAAACCCTGCCGTGGGTGGACTCCCTCTGGGAATCCATCCGCCGATCAGCAACAGACTAAAAGCGGCGCCCGCCGCCGGAGCACCGGACCCGGTCCTCCCAACAGGGCAGGAAGGTGCCGCACCCGTGGACCAGAACCGAGTGGACGCCCCCCAGTCCGGAACCGGCGGCCCCGCCGCGGACCACCGCACCCCGACGGCCCGGGACCTCGACGTCCTCAGCCGCCAGCTGGGCCGGCCGGTGCGCGACGTCGTCGAGATCCCCGCCCGCTGCGTCTGCGGCAACCCGCTGGTCGCTGCGACCTCCCCGCGGCTGAGCAACGGCACCCCGTTCCCCACCACCTTCTACCTGACGCACCCGGTTATCACCTCGGCCGTGTCCCGGCTCGAAGCCGCCGGCCTGATGAACGAGATGAACGACCGGCTCGTCGAAGACGCAGAGCTCGCGGACCGGTACCGCTCCGCCCACGAGGCCTACCTTCAGTCCCGCGCCGAGATCGGCGAACGTTCGGGCACCGGCCCGGTCCCCGAGATCGACGGCGTCTCCGCCGGCGGGATGCCCACCCGGGTTAAATGCCTGCACGTCCTGGTGGGCCACTCCCTGGCCGCCGGTCCCGGCGTCAACCCCCTCGGCGACGAGGCCATCGACGCGATCGCCGAATGGTGGACGCGGGACCGCTGCTACTGCGACGGTGCCTGGGACACCGCCGGCGAGGCCCCCAGCCGGGACCTGAGCCGCCACGGCCCGCAGGGCCTGCCCGATATCGTCGGCCGGCCGGCACCCGTGCGCAGGAACCGGGCCGAAAGCTCCGACGCGTCCGCAGCCTCTGCAGCCGGCACGACCGACGGGGCGGCCCAGTGAGCCGCGTCGCCGCCATCGACTGCGGCACCAACTCCATCCGCCTGCTGATCGCCGACGTCGACACTACCGATCCGGCCGCGCCCAAGCTCACTGACGTCGTGCGTGAGATGCGCGTGGTCCGGCTGGGCCAGGGCGTCGACGCCACGGGGGAGTTCGCGCCCGAGGCCCTCGAGCGCACCCTCGCCGCCACCGCCGACTACGCCGGGCTGATCCGCCGGCACGACGCCGCGAGCGTGCGCTTCGTCGCCACCTCGGCCACCCGCGACGCCCGCAACCGCCAGGTCTTCATCGACGGCGTCCGCGAACTCCTCGGCGTCGAGCCCGAGGTCATCTCCGGCGACGAGGAGGCTGCGCTGTCCTTCGCCGGCGCCAGCAGTGTCCTGCCCTTCCGCGGGACCGACCCCGTCCTCGTCGTCGACCTCGGCGGCGGCAGTACCGAATTCGTCCTCGGCAACGCCGACGGCGTCATCGCCGCCCGCTCGGTCGACGTCGGCTGCGTCCGGATGACCGAGCGGCACCTCAAAGCCGACCCGCCCACCGCGGACCAGGTCGCCGCCGCCACCGCCGACGTCGACGCTGCCATCGACGAGGCCGCCCGGACCGTGCCGCTGGAACGGGCCACCGCCCTGATCGGCGTCGCGGGCTCCGTCACCACCATCACCGCCCACGCCCTGAAGCTGCCGGAATACTCCGCGGACGCCATCCACGCCACCGAACTGGGACTGGACGCCGTGCGCGCCGCATGCACCTCGCTGCTGGACATGCCGCGGGAGAACCGGGCCGCGCTGCCCTATATGCACCCGGGCCGCGTGGACGTGATCGGCGCCGGCGGACTCGTGTGGCGCCGGATTGCCGAACGGATGGCGGAGGCCACCGGCGGCGTCATCACCACGGCCGTGACCAGCGAACACGATATTCTTGACGGAATTGCCCTGAGCATCAGCTAGCGCCGTGCGCCACGCTGCGGCTCCGGCAGTCGAAGCGCCGATTGGACCCGAATGACCAGAGCACCAGCCCGGCTGAGCCGGACCGTCTCAGCCCTGATTGCCGTGGCCCTCGCCGGCGCCAGTGCCGCAGCCACCCTGACGGTGGCCCCGGCCGCCGTAGCCGACAGCACGCGGGATAAGGAATACTGGCTCGCCGAATCCGGCATCACCAAGGCCTGGGAGGTCTCCAAGGGCGCCGGCGTGAAGGTGGCCGTGATCGACAGCGGCGTGGACGGCAAGCACGCCGACCTCGCCGGCGCGCTGGCCGGCGGAACGGACATCTCCGGTGCAGGGGCGCCCGACGGGCAGAAAAGCATCGGGGCCAAGCCCGAACACGGCACCTTGGTGGCCACGATGCTCGCCGGCCGCGGCCACCAGCCTGCCCCGGCCACCGACGCGCCCTCGCCCAGCCCGAGTCCCACCGCCTCCGGGCCGGGACCGGACGGGATCGTCGGCGTCGCACCCGAGGCCCAGATCCTCTCCGTCTCCACCTGGCTCGGCTCGGCCAACCCCGGCGGCAAGAGCGACCAGGACCAGATCCCGGCCGCCGTGCGCTGGGCCGTGGACAACGGTGCCCGAGTCATCAACATCTCCCTCGGCAGCACCTCTCCGGAGTGGCCGCAGAGCTGGGACGCGGCGTTCCTCTACGCCGAACAAAAGGACGTCGTCATCGTCGCGGCGGCCGGCAACCGCGTGGGCGGCAACGTCCAGGTCGGCGCCCCTGCCACGATTCCCGGTGTGCTGACAGTGGCCGGACTGGACCGGAAGGGCGCCGCCAGCATCGACTCCTCCTCCCAGGGCATCAGCATCGGCGTCGCCGCCCCGGCCGAGAACCTCATTGGTGGGCTGCCCGGCGGCGGCTACGCCGAGTGGGCCGGAACCTCCGGTGCCACCCCGATCGTCGCCGGCGTCGCCGCCCTGATCCGCTCCAAATGGCCGGACATGACCGCCAGCCAGGTGATCAACCGGATCGTCAGCACCGCCAAGGACTCCGGCGCCCCCGGCAAGGACCCGCTCTACGGCTACGGGGTGCTCAATGCCGAGGCGGCGTTGAAGGCTGACGTCCCAGAAACCACGGTGAACCCGCTGGGCACCATTTCCGACTGGATCCGCGTGCACCGGCGGGGCATTCCGGCGACTTCGGCGCCGGCCGCCGCGCCCCCGCCCTCCAGCGCCGCGCCGGCCCTGCCGGAGCCCTCGGTCCCGGTGGCCCAGGCGCCGTCCCCGGCGGATACCGCCGTGCCCGCGCTGGTGGTCCTGGGCTTCGGCGGATTGATCGTCTGCATCATCGCCGGGGCGGCCATCCAGCTCCGCCGGGCGGTTCGGGGGAGCGCCCCGGAGGCCGCCGCCACGGTCCCGGAGCCGGACGACGTCACAGCCCCGAATAGTTAGTGAAGGTTTTCACAAAGTGCGGTATTCTGGACCCATGGCATCCACTCCTCAGCTCCAGGACCGTCCCAGGGTACTCGTCGTCGGCGGCGGGTACGTCGGCCTGTACGTAGCCCTCAAACTGCAGAAGAAGATCGCAAACGCCGGTGGCATTGTCACCGTCGTCGACCCGCTGCCCTACATGACCTACCAGCCGTTCCTGCCTGAGGTTGCCGGCGGCAACATCGAGGCACGCCACGCGGTCGTTTCGCACCGCCGGCACCTGACCCAGACCGAGCTCATCGAGGGCCGCGTCCTCTCGATCGACCACGCCAACCGCACCGCCGTGGTCGCCCCGGCCGACGGCGGCGAGAACTTCGAGATCCCGTACTTCGACGTCGTCCTGGCCGCCGGCGCCATCACCCGCACCTTCCCGATCAAGGGCCTCGCGGACAAGGGCATCGGCCTGAAGACCATCGAGGAAGCCGTCGCCCTGCGCAACAGCGTCCTCGAGCGGATCGAGACCGGCTCCCTGATGACCGACCCGGTCGAGCGCGCCCGCGCCCTGACATTCGTCGTCGTCGGCGGCGGCTTCGCCGGCATCGAGTGCATCACCGAAATGGAAGACCTGGCCCGTGCCGCGGTCAAGAAGAACCCGCGCGTCAAGCAGGAAGAAATCCGCTTCGTGCTGGTCGAGGCCATGGGCCGCATCATGCCCGAGGTCACCGCCCAGCAGGCCGAGTGGGTCGTCGAGCACCTGCGCAGCCGCGGCATCGAGGTGCTGCTGAACACCTCGCTGGACAACGCCGAGGGTGCCATCAAGCTGATCAACCTGCCGGACAAGACCCCCGCACAGGAGTTCGAGTCGGACACCCTCGTCTGGACCGCCGGTGTGCAGGCCAACCCGATGGTCCGCTCCACCGACTTCCCGCTCGAGCCCCGCGGCCGCGTGCGCGTCCTCCCGGACCTGCGCATCGCCGGCGACGAAGGCATCATCGAGAACGCCTGGGCCGCCGGTGACGTCGCGGCCGTGCCCGACCTCACGGGCAAGGGCCTCCCGGACGGCACCTGCGTCCCCAACGCCCAGCACGCGCTGCGCCAGGCCAAGCGCCTCGCCAAGAACCTGTGGGCCTCCCGCTGGGGCAAGGAACTCAAGGACTACAAGCACAAGAACCTGGGCGCCGTCGCCGGCTTCGGCGAATGGAAGGGCGTCGCGAACATCAACCTGATCGGCCGCATCGGCCTCAAGGGCCCGCTGGCCTGGCTCGCCCACCGCGGCTACCACGGCCTGGCAATGCCCACGGTCGAGCGCAAGATCCGCGTGATCTCCGGCTGGTTCTGGCAGCTCTTCCTAGGCCGCGACACCACCCAGCTGATGGACCTGGACAACCCGCGCGGCGCGTTCGTCGCCGCGGCCACCCCGGCCCCCAAGCCGGCGGACGCCAAGTAGTCCACCCGCAGTCACCACGACGGCGGCCGTTCCCCACGCAGGGGAGCGGCCGCCGTCGTCGTTGTACCGCTTGTGGCGGACGCACTCCTGGCCCCGGGCCCTGGTAGCGTGCCTAGACTGGGGCCATGACCCCGGCCGAGAAAGACCTGCATGCCCTGCTCGCCTCGATGCATCCGGCGGTCCGCGAAGGCGAGTATGTCTACGTCCGCTGGCCCGAGGGCAGGCCGCTGAGCGGCCACATCGCCGCCGCCGTCCGCGAGGCCGACGGGCTCACCGTGGTGCTGCCCCGCGCCGACGCCGACGCCCAGGACCTGCCCTATGACCATGCGGCGGCCTGGATCACCGCCCAGGTCCCCTCCGCGGACGGGGCCGCCGGCCTGACCGCCGCCATCAGTGCCGCCCTGGCCGAGGCGAAGATCGGCGTCAAAGTCCTGGCCGGTTTCCACCACGATCACCTGCTCGTCCCGGTCCCCGACGCCGAACGTGCCCTTGAGGTGCTCCACGAACTGTCCGCCGCCAACCGGTCCGCCAGCGGCGGCACCCCGGCCCCGGAACCGCGGCTGGTGCTGCGCGACGAGCATCCGGGGGACCGCCCGGCCCTGCTCGAGCTGACCCGCGCGGCGTTCGCGATCTCCCCGGTCACCGGGGAGCCGGTCGAGGGCGAACCCGAGGAGGTGGGGCTGCTGGCGGCCCTCTTCGAGTGCGGGGAGTACCTGCCGGCGTTCAGCGTTGTCGCCGAGCTCGACGGCGAGATCGTGGGCCACGTGATCAGCACCCGCGGCCGGGTGGGGGAGCTGGAGCTGCTGGGGCTCGGCCCGCTGGGGGTGACGCCGCGGCTGCAGCGGCACGGCATCGGCTCGGCCCTGATGAAGGAGACCATCAGCCGGGCCAACGCCGCGGGGGAGCGGGGCATCGCCCTCCTCGGCAGCCCGGACTACTATGCTCGGTTTGGCTTCGTTCCCTCCACCTCCCTCGGAGTGCAGGCGCCGGACCCGGCGTGGGGCGAGTACTTCCAGCTGCTGCCGCTGGCGCTCTGGCCCGGGGGAGTGAACGGCACCTTCCGGTACGCGGCGCCCTTCGACGCCGACGGTGGCCACGGCTGAGGGGTGCCGGCACGATACGATTGTCCGGCGCCCCAGTAGCCCAATTGGCAGAGGCATCGGACTTAAAATCCGCGTGTTGTGGGTTCGAGTCCCACCTGGGGTACAACGTCGCCGCCCCGGCCCTTCCTTTGTGAAGGGCCGGGGCGGTTTTGTGTCATCCGGGTGCGTCCTCTCGGGTGCTCTTTGCGGCCCGGGGAGGGGTTTGGGGGCGGTTTGGGGGCCTGATTCCCCCTAGGCAACGAGTGTTATAAGGATGTGACCGTAGTCACTTATTTTCGGGCTGAAATTGCACTAGCTTGAAGCTAAATCAGGAACACCTGATCTTTCGCGTCAAAGGCCGTTCGCACCTTTCGATCGAGGAGACCTCTCTATGACTTCACTCCCCCAGGCGGCGCCGCGCATTGCCAAGCTCACCGCGCTTAGCATCGGCGTCGCCCTTCTGGCTACGGCTTGTGGCGGTTCGTCCACGCCCTCGTCCAGCGGCTCCGGCTCGGCTTCGGCCTCCAGCCAGGCCGGCGGCATTTCCTGCCCGGCTCCCAGCGCCTCCGCAGCTGCCAGCAGCTCGGCCAGCGCCGCAGGCTCCGTGCCCGCTTCCTCGACCACCACGGATACCCCGCTGAAGATCGGTTCGCTGCTGCCGACCACCGGTTCGCTCGCCTTCCTTGGCCCGCCGGAAATCGCCGGCGTCAACCTCGGCATCAAGGAAATCAACGATGCCGGCGGCGTCCTGGGCAAGCCGGTCGAGGTCATCCACCGCGACTCCGGCGACACCAAGACCGACATCGCCACGCAGTCCACCACCGCGCTCCTCGGCCAGGGTGTCAGCGCCATCATCGGCGCCGCCTCCTCCGGTGTCTCCAAGACCGTGATCAACCAGATCACCGGCGCGGGCGTCATCCAGTTCTCCCCGGCCAACACCTCGCCGGACTTCACCACCTGGGACGACAAGGGCCTCTACTGGCGCACCGCTCCCTCCGACGTCCTGCAGGGCAAGGTCCTGGGCAACTACATGACCACCTGTGGCGCCCAGACCGTCGGCATGATCGTCCTCAACGACGCCTACGGCACCGGCCTGGCCAAGAACATCCAGTCCGCAGTTGAGGCCGCCGGCGGCAAGGTTGTGGCGCAGGAACTCTTCAACGAGGGTGACTCGCAGTTCAGCAGCCAGGTGGACAAGGTCCTCGCCGCCAAGCCGGACGCGATCGCACTGATCACCTTCGACCAGGCCAAGAGCATCGTTCCGCTGATCACCGGCAAGGGCGTCAAGCCCACGCAGATCTTCATGGTGGACGGCAACATGTCCGACTACAGCAAGGACTTCAAGGCAGGCACCCTCAAGGGCGCCCAGGGCACCATCCCCGGTACCTTCGCCAAGGATGACTTCAAGAAGAAGCTGCTCGGCATCGACCCGGCGCTGAAGGATTACAGCTACGCAGGCGAGTCCTACGACGCCGTGAACCTGATCGCCCTGGCCGCGGAGGAAGCCAAGAGCACCAAGGGCACGGAGATCGCCAAGCACCTCAAGGACGTCTCCGAAGGCGGCGAGAAGTGCAACAGCTTCGCCACCTGCGTCACCCTGCTCCGCAACGGCAAGGACATCGACTACGACGGCCAGTCCGGCCCCGTAACGTTTTCCGACGCCGGTGACCCGACGGAAGCCTACATCGGCATTTACGAGTACCAGGATGACAACAGCTACAAGCCCGTCAAGGAAGAGTTCGGCAAGCTCTAAGCCCCGCCTCTGACTGACATACAGGAAACCCCCGTCCATCTGGGCGGGGGTTTCCTGCGTCTGCGGGTACTGCCTGGACTCTCCGCAGGGGTTCCGGATTTGCGCTGCGGTTCCGGACTCGGGCACGCCGGGTCCGGGGTGCGCAGGTCCGATTCCGCCGCGGAATCCTCGACGCCGGGCGGAAACATTCGTATGACGCGGTGAAACAGGGAGTGGACCGGCAGGGGCGCCTCAGGCGACGGTCCCGGACTTCCGCTGCGGTTCCGGACATTCGCACGTCGGGTCCCGGGTGCGGAAGTCCGAAACCGGCGCGAAAACTCCACATCGGACGGATACGTGGCGACGGTGGGGTGTCGGGGCCTGTGAAGGCGCGGTGTAGGTGGGAGCAGCGGGGAGTGTCCGCTGCGGTTTCAGACAGGGGCACCGCTGGTCCGGGATGCGGCCGTCCGATTCCCCCGCGGAAACCTCGACGCTGGGCGGAAACGGGCGCGCGGAGGAGGTCCGGGGCCGGTGGGGGTCGGTGGAGGCGGGATCAGCGCGGAGAGTCCACTGCGACCTGAACGGGCGCCTGAGCCGTCACTAAGTAACGTGGGTGCTCCTGCTGAGGCGGCGGTTCCGGACACCCGCGGCGGTTTCGGACGAGGGCACCTCGGGTCCGGGGCGCGGAGGTCTGAAATCGCAGCGGAAACCTCGGCGCCGGGCGGATACAGGCCGCGGGCGCCAAGGCATGCAGAAGGGCCGCCACCGGTGTGGTGACGACCCTTCGGAGGGGGAGCCTGGAACTACTCGACGGTGTCGGCCAGGGTGCCCAGGTAAAGCTGGATGACCTTGGGATCCTTCATCAGCTCCCGGCCGGTGCCGGTGTACGCGTCCTTGCCCTGGTCCAGGACGTAGCCGCGGTCGCAGATCTGCAGGCAGCGGCGGGCATTCTGCTCGACCATGATCACGGAGACGCCGGCCCGGTTGATCTCGTGCACCCGCAGGAAGGTCTCGTCCTGCTTGACGGGGGAGAGGCCGGCCGAGGGCTCATCGAGAAGCAGCACCGCCGGGTCCATCATCAGGGCCCGGCCCATGGCGACCATCTGGCGTTCCCCGCCGGAGAGGGAACCGGCGCGCTGGGCACGCCGCTTCGCCAGTTCCGGGAAGAGGTCCGCGACGAACTCGAACCGCTTGGCGAAGTCCTTGGGCCGCTGGAACATGCCCATCTGCAGGTTCTCTTCGATGGTCAGGGCCGCGAAGACGTTGTTGGTCTGCGGGACGAAACCGACGCCCTTGGTGACCAGCTTGTTCGCCTTCAGCCCGGTGATGTCCTGGCCGCGGACCACCACGGAGCCGGAATGGACCTTGACCAGGCCGAACATGGCCTTGAGCAGGGTCGACTTGCCGGCGCCGTTGGGCCCGATGATGCCGATCAGTTCACCCTTGCGGGCCTCGATGCTGCACCCGTTGAGGATGTTGACGCCCGGGATGTAGCCGGCCACCAGGTTGGTGACCTTGACGACCGAGTCGCCGTCGAATCCGCTCTGCGCGGCGGGGGCGGGGCTCGTGGCGCTCATTCTGCGTCCTTCACTGTGCTGTGCGGCTGTTCGCCATGGTTCGGCTCCTCGGCGCTCCGACGCCCATGCGCCGCACCCGCGGCGGGCGCGGTTCCGGCGTCGGCGGTTTCCGTCGCGATCACATCGGAGGAGATGATGCCGGCGTTCTCGGTGCCGACGATCGATTCGTCGTCGGCCTCGAGCTCGGCGGCGAGCTCCTTGATGCCCTCGGAGTCGCCGAGGTCGACGTCGTGGTGGGCGCCCAGGTAGGCGTCGATCACGGCCGGGTTCTTCATCACCTCGGCGGGCGGGCCCTCGGCGACGATCTTGCCCTCGGCCATGACCACCACCCAGTCGGCGATGTGGCGGACCATGTGCATGTCGTGCTCGACGAACAACACGGTCATGCCCTCGGCCTTGAGGTTCTTGATGTGGTCCAGCAGCGACTGCGTCAGCGCCGGGTTCACGCCTGCCATCGGCTCGTCCAGCATGACCAGCTTGGGCCGGACCATGAGGGAACGGGCCATCTCCAGGAGCTTGCGCTGGCCGCCGGAGAGGGACGCCGCGTAGTCGTCCTTCTTGGCGTCGAGCTTGAACTTCTGCAGCAGCACCTCGGCCTGCTCGGTGATGCGCTTCTCCTCGCCGCCCCAGATTCCCTTGAACAGCGCCTTGTAGAGCTTCTCGCCGGACTGGTTGGAGGCGCCGAGGCGCATGTTCTCCATCACGGTGAGCTTGCCCATGACCTTGGTCAGCTGGAAGGTGCGGACCATGCCCATCCGCGCCACCTTGTAGGAGGAGACGCCGGCCAGGCTGTTGCCCTCGAACTGCCACTTGCCGGTGTTCGGGGTATCGAAACCGGTCAGCAGGTTGAAGAGGGTGGTCTTGCCGGCACCGTTCGGGCCGATCAGGGCGGTGATCTTGTGCCGCGGGATTTCCAGGTATTCGACGTCGACGGCGTTGATGCCGCCGAAGCTGCGGGTGACGTTCTCCGCCACCACGATCGGGTCCCGCTTCTTGCAGCCGGGCGCGATCTCCCCGGCCGCGATCGGACGGGAGTCCGTCATGTAATCGATGGTCTCGGCGTCGGCCGTGGTGCCGGCGCCGGCCTTGGGTTCTTGGCTGTGCATGCTCATGCGAACGCCAGCTCCTTCTTATTGCCAAAGACGCCCTGCGGCCTGAAGATCATCAGCAGCATCAGGGCGATGCCTACCAGGATGTAGCGCAGCTGACCGGCCTGGACCGTGTTCAGCCAGGTGACGGCGCCGGACTCGATCAGTCCGTAGAGCACGCCCTGGGTCAGGGACAGCACCACCCAGAAGATCATGGCGCCGACGACCGGTCCCAACACGGTGCCGAGGCCGCCGAGCAGCAGGCAGGTGTACAGGAAGAACGTCAGCTCGGTGCCGTAGTTGGCCGGCTGCACCGCACCGCGGGGGAGGGTGAAGACCATACCGGCGAGGGCGCCGAGGACGCCGCCGATGACCAGGGCCTGCATCTTGTAGGCGTAGACGTTCTTGCCGAGGGAGCGGACGGCGTTCTCGTCCTCACGGATGCCCTTGAGGACGCGGCCCCACGGGCTGCGCATCAGCAGCCAGACGAGGACGCAGCACACGATCACGAGGGCCCAGCCGGCGACCCGGATGAAGAAGTCGCGGTTGTTCATGCCGAAGTAGGAGCCCTCGGGGAACGGGTTCATGGCGTAGAAGTCGCCCTCGAAGGCGGCCAGGCCGTTGGCCGAACCGGTGACCGAGGTCAGCTGGTTGGTGGTGACGATGTAACGGACGATTTCCGCGGCCGCGATCGTGACGATGGCCAGGTAGTCGGCCCGCAGCCGCAGGGTGGGGATGCCGAGCAGCAGGGCGAAGATCGCCGAGCAGACGACGGCGATCAGCAGGCCCACGAAAAACGGCACGTGGAAGCTCAGGGTGGAGATGGCGAAGCCGTAGGCTCCCACCGCCATGAAGCCGGCCTGGCCGAAGTTCAGCAGGCCCGAGTAGCCGAAGTGCACCGCCAGGCCGAGCGCGGCGAGTGCGTACGCCGCCGTCGTCGGGCTGAAGATTTCCCCGGCAGCGCTGGAAAGAATGAATCCGAAGTCCATGTTTGTCTCCTAACCCACGCGCTCGCGGCGGCCCAGGATGCCCTGGGGCCGGAACAAGAGGACAACGATCATGATGAAGAGGGCTCCCACGTACTTGAGGTCGGCGGCGAGGCCGAACACGGTGGTGAGCTCCACGAAGATACCGACGATGATGGAGCCGAAGAGGGCGCCCCACACGGTGCCGAGGCCGCCCAGGGTGACGCCGGCGAAGATGAGCAGCAGGATCTGGGATCCCATGTCGAACGTGACGCCAGGCCGGTAGTAGGCCCACAGGATGCCGCCAAGGGAGGCCAGCATGCCGCCGGTGACCCAGACGATACGGATCACTGAGTCGACGTCGATGCCGGAGGCCGCGGCAAGGGCGGGGTTGTCGGCCACCGCACGGGTGGCCTTGCCCAGGCGGGTCTTCAGCAGCACGACGCCGAGGACGGCGATGACGATCACGCTGATCAGCAGGGACCAGAGGTTGTTCGGTGAGATGGAGATCGGGCCGATCTGGATCTCGGCGCTCTGCGCGAACGGCAGCTGCTGGGTGGCGCCGCCGAAGTAGAACTGGATGACGTAACGGACCGCCAGGGCCAGCCCGATGCTGACGATCATCATCGGCACCAGGCCGGTCCCGCGGCGCCGCAGCGGCTTCCAGAGACCGGCGTCCTGGACGTAGCCGAAGAGGCCGCCGCCGAGGAGGGCCAGGATGATCGCGAGCCAGAACGGCAGGTTCATGGCGTTGAAGGCGAAGACCAGGACGGCCCCGAGGGTGACCATCTCGCCGTGGGCGAAGTTGGTAAGGCCGGTGGTGCCGAAGATCAGCGACAAGCCAACGGACGCCAGGGCCAGCAGCAGGCCGAAGCTCAGGCCGGCGACGAGGCGGTTGATCAGGTTCTGGCCGAAGTCCTGCTGCTGGACCACGATGCCCTTACCGAAGGCAAAGACCACGGAGAGGTTGGAGGTCTGGCTGAAGGTGACCTTGCGGGGGTTTTCCTGGCCCTCGGCGAGCTTGACGCCCTCCGGCAGGGTCTTGGTGTCCAGCTCGACTTCGTAGGTGCCCTGGGTGGGGACGCCGATGTTCCAGGATCCGTTGGCGGCCGACTTGGTGGTGCCGGTGAAGTTCTCGCCCTTGGCGGTGATGGTGACGCCGGCCAGCGGCGCCCTGTCGTCACCGCGGAGGAAGCCGCTGATGCTGTTCTGGAAGTTGGTGCTCGACGGGGATGGTGTCGGCGATGGGGTCGTGGCCTGCGATGCCGGCGCGACGATGAGCAGAAGGGCTGCGACGGCGGCGAAGACCGCGCCTACAGCTGTCATGATTCTGCCGCGGCGCCGCGGGGGCAGGCCTCGTGTTGTGCTTCTCAAAGGTGAAAACCTCCACGTGGGGATGGTCTGGGTTGCGCCGTTGCAACCGCTGCGAACGTTCGGGGGACGGGTGGAGCCGGTGGTGCGATGCGATGGAGCTGATGGTGAAGCTGGTTGTGATGTCCGTCACCCCGTTGGCCTCATGTTACCGCCCCGGCGGGACGCTAATTGCCGCTCCGAGCAGGTATTACGTCGCGATCACATAACAACCGTGAAGCTGGACGCAGGTATCCAATTAGTTCAGCTAATGAAAACTTTTGTTGATCTCCATGCGTCCTAAACAATCCCCGTGCGGGGCGGGCGGGGGAGGTCACGGTTGGGTTGCGACGCCCGACGGCGGGAACTAACCCTGCCCGCGGGCCGTGGGAATTGGTAGCGTGGAAACTACCGAACTCCACCGCAGTTCATCACTCAACCCCCTTATTTGGAGGACACCAGCAATGGCACTTGGCGGAAATCCGATCTTCAACGGAAAGAACTTCCGTGGAGCCACCCAGGCACCGCCGGCCCCGCAGGCGTACGGCCAGGGTTATGGCCAGAACTACGGCCAGGCACCCTACGGCCAGAACTACGGACAGCCCCAGTACGGGCAGAACCAGTTTGGCCAGCAGGCCGGCTGGAACGCGGGCCAGCAGGCCATGAGCAGCGAGCAGCTGCAGGACCTGTACAACCGCCCTGCCGCCGGGCCCGCTGACGCGGGCCGGATGACGTTCGACGACGTCATCATGAAGACCGCCGCCTGCCTCGCCGCCGTGATCGCCGGCGCCGCCGTGACGCTCGTCGTCGCGCAGGGCCTCGCCTCGATGCTGATGCTGGTCGGCGCGCTGGGCGGATTCGTCCTGGCCCTGATCAACACCTTCAAGAAGCAGCCCTCCCCGGCGCTGATCCTGGCGTATGCCGCCCTCGAAGGCCTGTTCCTCGGCGGCCTGACCCGGATCCTCGACGGCATGTTCCCCGGCGTCGGCCTGCAGGCCGTCATCGGCACCCTCTCCGTCTTCGCCGTGACCCTGGTTCTGTTCAAGAGCGGCAAGGTCCGCGCCACCCCCAGGGCCATGCGCTTCTTTATGATCGCCCTGATCGGCTACGCCGTTTTCGCGCTGATCAACATGGTGATGATGTGGACCGGTGCCGTGCAGTCCCCGTTCGGTCTCCGTACCTCCTTCGAGATTTTCGGCATCCCGCTGGGCGTCTTCATCGGCCTGCTGGCCATCGGCCTGGCCGCGTTCTCGCTGATCATGGACTTCACCAGCATCGAGGCCGGCGTCCGCGCCGGTGCCCCGCAGCGCTTCTCCTGGACCGCCGCCTTCGGCCTGACCGTCACCCTGGTGTGGCTGTACGTGGAGATCATCCGCCTGCTGGCCATCTTGCGCGGCGACGACTGACACGACGCCGGCTTCGGCCGACAGGCTTCAAAGTAGTAGGGAACGGGTCCCGCCTAACGGCGGGGCCCGTTTCGTCTATCAGGGGCTCTATCGCAGCACGGGAAAGGCGCGCTAGGAGGGGAGCCCGCGGGTTGGGTACGGTGGTGCCATGGAACCGACCGCCACCGCTCCCGCCGACACCCCCTCCGCCGCTGACTCCGCCGCAACCGGCCCCGCAGCAACCGACTCCGAGGCCCGCCGCTACGCCACCGGCCGGCAGTATGAACTGCGGCGCGGCGATGCTCTCGCCGTCATCACCGAACTCGCCGGCGGCGTGCGGCTCTACAGCCGTGCGGGCGTGGCACTGACCGAGACCTACGCCGACGACGAGATCGCCCCGGGCGCCGCCGGCATCATGCTCGCCCCGTGGGCCAACCGGATCGAGGACGGGATCTGGTACCTCGACGGCAAGAAACTCCAGCTGGACATCACCGAGGTCGGCTACAACAACGCCAGCCACGGCCTGCTCCGGAACGCCGGCTACGCCTTGGTGGATGAGGATGAATTCTCCGTCACGCTCGAGGCCGCGGTCTTCCCGCAGCACGGCTACCCGTTCCTGCTCCGGCACCGGGTCCGGTACTCCCTCGGCGAGGACCTGGGACTGACCGTCCGGCAGACCCTCATCAACGACGGCCGCGACTCCGCCCCGTTCGTGCTGGGCGCCCACCCCTATCTGCGGATCGGCGACGTGCCCACCGAGGACCTCACCGTCACCGTCTCCGGCGTCACCCGCCTGGTCACCGACGAACGCCAGATCCCGCGCGATACCGAGCCCGTGGCCGGCGACTACGACATTCGCTCCGGGCGCCGCGCCGGAGACCTGGACCTGGACAGCGCCTACACGGACCTGGAGTTCGACGGCGGCGAGGCCGGCAGCACGCTGCACGCCCCCGACGGGCGCAGCGTCACACTCTGGCAGGACGAGCACTGCCGCTACGTCCACGTCTTCGTCACCGACCGGCTGCCCGGGCTGAACCGGGCCGTGGCCCTGGAACCGATGACCGGCCCGGCGAACGCGTACAACAGTGGTGACGGGCTGCGCTGGCTCGCCGCCGGCGAGGAGTTCTCCATGACCTGGGGGATCCGCGCCACGCTGGACGAGTAGCGTTTCCTTTCCTAGGCAAGCTAGGCAATTATGGGGTAATGACGCCAGCTGATGACGCCCGCCCCACCCTGCCGACCGACAGCACCGGTCCCGACGACCGCCCCGGAATCACCCTCCCGGGCTACGCAGATCCCGCACTGTCCGCCGCGCCGGCGGGAGTGCCGATCACGACGGGAACCCCGGGGGAGGGGACCGCCCCGTCCGGAACCGGGCCCCGCGTGCGCACCGACCGCGAACTGGACGAGGACATCCCCTACGGCATCCGGATCGCCGCGTCCTGGGCCTGGCGGGTGGGCCTGATCCTGCTGGTCTCCGGCGCGCTGATCTGGCTGCTGAGCAAGATCAGCTTCCTCATCATCCCGATCATGGTCGCCGCCCTCCTCGCCGGGCTGCTCAGCCCGGTCACCCGCTGGCTCCGGCGGCGCAAGGTCCCCAACGGCCTCGCCGTCGCCATCACCCTCCTGGGCTTCATCGGCGTGATCGCCGGCGCCCTGGCCCTGGTGGGCCGCCAGCTGACCGCCGGCTTCGGCGAACTCTGGGGCCAGGCGCTCACCGGCGTCCAGCAGGTCCAGACCTGGCTCTCCGAGGGGCCGCTGCACTTGACCGCCGCGCAGATCGACACCTACATCGAGGAGGCCACCGCCGCGCTGCAGAAGAACAGCAGCAGCATCGTCAGCGGCGCGCTGACCTTCGGCAGCACCGCCGGCCACTTCGCCGCGGGGATGCTGATCGCCCTCTTCGTCACCATCTTCTTCCTGCTCGAAGGCGAGCGGATCTGGCGGTTCCTGGTCCGGCTGATGCCGCGGAAGGCCCGCCCGGCGGTCAACGGGGCCGGGCGGCGCGGCTGGGGCTCCATGGTCAGCTACACCCGGATCCAGATGTTCGTCGCCTTCGTCGACGCCGTCGGCATCGGCGTCGGCGCCGCGATCATCGGGGTGCCGCTCGCGCTGCCGCTGGGCGTCCTTGTCTTCATCGGCTCCTTCATCCCGGTGGTCGGCGCGCTGGTCACCGGTGCCATAGCCGTGCTGCTGGCCCTGGTGGCCAACGGCCTGGTCAACGCGCTGATCATGATCGGCATCGTGCTGCTGGTCCAGCAGCTGGAGGGACATATCCTGCAGCCGCTGGTGATGGGCAAGGCCGTCTCCCTGCACCCCGTGGCCGTCATCCTCTCCGTCGCCGCCGGTTCCTACCTGGCAGGCATCCCCGGCGCGCTGTTCTCCGTCCCGATCCTCGCCGTAGCAAACTCGGCCGTTCGGTACATCGCGGCCAGAACGTGGGAACATGATGGAGAGCTGGCAGCCGCCAACCAACCGGGCCTTTCCGCCCCGGCCGGAGCCGGCAACACCCCGGGCGACGGGCAGGAAAGCCACCCTCGCGCCGACGCAGGAACCCTAAAAGGAGACTAGTTCGTGAATACCCTCGAGACCCTTCCCGTCACATTGGACGATGTCCTGGAGGCGCAGAAGCTGCTCGACGGGATTATTACCCGCACCCCGGTGGAGTCCTCCCGGGCCCTCGGCGGCCTGGTGGGCGGCGAGGTCTACTTCAAGTGCGAGAACCTGCAGCGTGCCGGTTCGTTCAAGGTCCGCGGCGCCTACGTCCGGATGGCCAAGCTGTCCGCGGCCGAGAAGCAGCGGGGCGTCGTGGCGGCCTCGGCCGGCAACCACGCCCAGGGCGTGGCCGTCGCCGCGAAGGCCCTTGGCATCAAGGCCCGGATCTACATGCCGCTGGGCGTCGCGCTGCCCAAGCTCGCCGCGACCCGCAGCCACGGCGCGGAGGTGGTGCTCCACGGCCACAACGTCGATGAGGCACTCGCCGAGGCCAAGCGCTACGCGGACGAATCGGGCGCCGTGTTCGTGCACCCGTTCGACGACGTCGACGTCGTGGCCGGGCAGGGCACCGTGGGGCTGGAGATCCTCGAACAGATCCCGCACGTGGACACCATCCTGATGGGCGTCGGCGGCGGCGGGCTGCTCGCCGGCGTGGCCGTCGCCGTGAAGGCCCGCGCCAAGGAACTGGGCCGAACCATCCGCATCATCGGCGTGCAGGCCGAGAACGCCGCTGCCTACCCGCCCTCCCTCGCCGCGGACGCCCTGGTGCCGCTGAAACGGGTCTCCACCATGGCGGACGGCATCGCCGTCGGCCGCCCCGGCCAGCTGCCCTTCAGCATCATCCGGGAACTGGTGGACGACGTCGTCACCGTCAGCGAGGACGCCCTCGCCCGGGCCCTGATCTTCCTGCTGGAACGGGCCAAGATGGTCGTCGAACCGGCCGGCGCCGTGGGCGTCGCCGCGCTGATGGAAGGGAAGATCGAGAACCCCGGCACCACCGCCGTCGTGCTCTCCGGCGGCAACATCGACCCTATGCTCATGCTCAAGGTCATCCAGCGCGGCCTCTCCGCCGCCGGCCGGTACATGACCGTGCGGATGATGCTGGACGACCGGCCCGGTTCGCTGGCCACCATCGCCCGGATCATCGCCGAGAACGACGCGAACGTCACCGGCCTGGACCACACCCGGGTGGGCGGATCGATCAGCATGGGCGACGTCTCCATCACGGTCAACCTGGAAACCAAGGGCCACGAGCACGGCGAGCAGGTCCTGGCCGCGCTCCGGGCCGAGGGGTTCCAGCCGATCGTGGTGCACTAGGCAGCCGCCGTGCTGGAAGCGCCCGAGGGGGAGCAGCGCCGGGGCACCACCGCGGCCCGCGCCCGGCAGGGACTGGCGGTGGTGGGGTCCTTCGTGGCGTTCCTCTACGCGGTGGAGTTCGTCAACACCCTGATGCTGCATTCACTAAACCGGGAGTTCGGGCTCCGGCCGCGCACGCCCGAGGGCCTGGTGGACATCCTCACCTTCCCGCTGCTGCACGCCAGCCTGGCCCACCTGTTCTCCAACACCCTGCCGCTGATCATCTTCGGCTTCCTGGTGTTCCTCTCCGGGCTGCGGGTCTTCCTCACCGCGATGGCCTCCAGCTGGCTCGGCTCAGGGCTGACGGTGTGGCTGATCGGCGGCCACAACATCACGGTGGGCGCGTCCGGGCTGGTGTTCGGGCTGTTCGCCTTCCTGCTGGCGCGCGGCTTCCTGAACCGGCACTGGGGACAGATCCTGCTCTCCGTGGTGCTGTTCCTGGCCTACGGCGGCATCCTCTTCGGGGTGCTCCCCACGGTGGCCGGCTACGTCTCCTGGCAGGCGCACCTGGGCGGTGCCGCCGGCGGGGTGGTCGCGGCACTGCTGCTGCGCCGGCGCGCCAC
>NZ_JBFBKP010000060.1:0-25698 GCF_040702285.1 Arthrobacter sp. NPDC080086 | reverse complement strand
TCGGCTGCGCGAGGCCGAAATGTTGGTGCAGTCCTTCCGCGACGACATCCGGGTGGAACTGCGGCGGCACGCCGGGCAGGAACCCGTCAGCCCGGTCACCCTGGAGACCGTCAGGACGGTTCTGGACCAGGCCCGGATCTCCATCCGGAACTCCCTGGACGGGTGACCGTCCAACCCTGGCGGCAACGCCCGTCCGGTTCGCGGCGGCCCCGCCAATGTGGGAGACTTGAGGGCAGCTCTTTTGAGTACCAAAAATTAAGGAGGCCAGCTATGAGCAAGCGTGCACGTAAACGTCGTGACCGTAAGCGTGGCGGCGCGAACCACGGTAAGCGCCCCAACACCTAAGCCACGGCTTGGATAGACAGCTTTAAAGCCGAAGACCCCGGAAACCATCTGGTTCCGGGGTCTTCTGCTGTCTCGACCGGCTGTTGTTGCCGGCGGCCAGCTCAGGCGTCGGCCGGCTTGTACGAGTGGATGCGGTCGAGGATGGAGTTCTTGAGGTTCTCCGGGGCCGCCTCGGAGCAGGAGCGCTTCACCATGACCCGGATGACGCACTCCAGGTCATACTGCTCGTGGCATTCCGGGCACCCGTCAAGGTGATCCTTGATCTCTGCAATGTCGTCGTGCGTCAGGGCGCCGTCGAGATACTCGTAGATGCGCTGCATCCGGGTCTCTTCGCAGTCGCCCAGTCCCTGGCAGTCGCTCATTTCCTGTTCTCCTGATTGTTGCCTTCGGCCGCGGCGGTCTCGCCTGCGGCCCTGAATCCCCGCTCGGCCGCGTAGTCGGCCAGCATGTCCCGCAACATGCGCCGGCCGCGGTGCAGCCGGGACATGACGGTCCCGATCGGGGTGTTCATGATGTCTGAAATTTCCTTGTACGCGAAGCCTTCGACGTCGGCGAAGTACACCGCCAGCCGGAACTCCTCGGGAATGGACTGCAGCGCCCGCTTCACGTCGGAGTCGGGCAGGTGGTCCAGCGCCTCCGCCTCCGCCGACCGCAGCCCCGTGGAGGTGTGCGATTCAGCGCGGGCCAGCTGCCAGTCCTCGATGGTGTCCGAGTTCGACTGCAGCGGCTCGCGCTGACGCTTGCGGTACAGGTTGATGTACGTGTTCGTCAGGATGCGGTACAGCCAGGCCTTGAGGTTGGTTCCCGGCTTGTACTGGTGGAAGGCGGAGAAGGCTTTGGTGTAAGCCTCCTGCACCAGATCCTCGGCATCCGCGGGGTTCCGGGCCATCCGCATCGCCGCCGAATACAGCTGGTCGACGTACTGCATGGCGTCACGTTCGAAGCGGATGCGCCGCTCCTCCGTGCTCTCGACGTCGGTGTCCAGCGGCGTGCCGCTGCCGTCCACCGCGACGGTTTCGCTGGCGGCGCGCTCGGCCGCAAGGTCCTCGGCGGTGGTGTCCCGGTCCGACGGGGTGGCGGCTGCATCGTTCCCGGCTGCCTGGTGCTTGGCCGCGACGGCCGGATCCATGGTGCTCATTGCCTTCAAGTCTACTGTCACCGCGGGCCTGCCACCGGTTGGGATGGTTCCCGGCGGACCCGCGAAGGCACGGGCCCAGGGGTTGGCGACGTCCGTGTCGGTCCGTTCCGTGGTCTGAACCAGAGTCAAACTTCCACCTCTCCTCGCTTATTGAGGCACTACCTGCACAACCGCCGTCGGCGGGCAAATATTCCGCAAAAGTGCAAGACTAGAACCGGTTCCCCGCAGAACACCCGCGGTTCATCCCTCCAGGAGGAAATTCATGTCGCCTGTCCGGTTCTTCGCCCGTCCCATGCTCGCCTCCAGTTTCGTGCTCGCAGGCATGGACAAACTGCGGAACGCGGATGACACGGCCACTCAGCTTTCCCCGCTGTTGAGCCGCGCGGCCGACGCGCTCCCCTTCCAGACCTCCGAGAAGACCCTGGCCCGCGTGATCGGGGGCGCCCAGGTGGGCGCCGGCGCCTGCTTCGCCCTCGGCAAGTTCGCCCGCCTCTCCGCAACGGTCCTGGGCGTCATCTCCGCCCTCAACGCCTACGTCGAGTGGCGCTCCGCAGACATCTCGTCCAAGGAAGGACGCGAGAACCGGCGCAAGCAACTGCTCAAGAACATCACCCTGACCGGCGGCGTGCTCCTGGCCTCGGTCGACACCAACGGCAAGCCGAGCCTGGCCTGGCGCGCAGAGCACCTCGCGGCCGACGCCCGCCGCTCCACCGCCCACCTTGCCGCCGACGCCCGCAAGAGCACCGGCAAGAAGCTGAAGAAGGCCGACAAGGCGGTCCGCAAGGCCGTCGACAACGCCGTCGGAGCCTAGAGCGTCAATGTCTGGTACTGCCCCCGCCGCAGCTGAATCCGTGCCCGCCGGGGGCGGCCCGCACTGGCCCGCGCCCTGTGCCGGCCACCCGGTCGACGCCACCGTCACGGTCCCGGGCTCCAAGTCGCTCACCAACCGCTACCTGGTGCTCGCCGCCCTGGCCGACGGCCCGTCCCGGCTCCGCGCCCCGCTGCATTCGCGGGACTCGGCCCTGATGATCGCGGCACTGCGCCGTCTCGGGGCGACCATCACGGAGGTCCCCGGCGACGGCGCGTTCGGCCCCGACCTCGAGGTGCTGCCGGCTGCCGCCGGGGCGTCCACGGGGTCGGCAGACATCGACTGCGGCCTGGCAGGAACCGTGATGCGGTTCGTCCCGCCGCTAGCCGCCCTCCGGCAGGGCCGGACGGTGTTCGACGGCGATCCCCACGCCCGGCTGCGGCCGATGGGCACCATCATCGAGGCCCTCACCGGCCTCGGCGTCGACGTCGCCGCGCCCGACGGCGGCCCCGCGACGGCCCTCCCCTTCGCCGTCGAGGGCACCGGTGAGGTCCGGGGCGGCCACCTGGTCATCGATGCCAGCGCTTCCTCCCAGTTCGTCTCCGCCCTGCTGCTGGCCGGCGCCCGCTTCACCGAGGGACTGCACCTGGAGCACCGCAGCGCGGCCAACCCCGGCCAGCCCGTCCCAAGCCTCGACCACATCGCGATGACCGTCGCCACGCTCCGGGAGCTCGGCGTCACCGTCGACGACTCCCGCCCCAACCACTGGATCGTCTCCCCCGGCCCCATCCGCGCCTTCGACCGCAGGATCGAGCAGGACCTCTCCAACGCCGGACCGTTCCTCGCCGCGGCCCTCGCCACCCGCGGAACCGTCCGCATCCCCGACTGGCCGGAAGGCACCACGCAGGTCGGCGACCTCTGGCGAGGCATCCTCGCCGCGATGGGCGCGACCGTCAGCCTCGAGGGCGGCACCCTGACCGTCACCGGCGGCCGGTCCATCAGCGGCGGCACCTTCGCCGACACCAGCGAACTCGCCCCCACGGTCGCCGCGCTCTGCGCCCTGGCCGACGGCCCCTCCACCCTGACCGGCATCGCCCACCTGCGCGGGCACGAAACGGACCGGCTCGCCGCCCTCGTCACCGAGATCAACCGGCTGGGCGGCGACGCGGAGGAAACCACCGACGGCCTCGTCATCCGGCCCGCCCCGCTCCACGGCGGGGTGGTCCGCAGCTACGCAGACCACCGGATGGCCACCGCCGGCGCCATCCTGGGCCTCGCCGTCCCCGGCGTCGAGGTCGAGGACATCGCCACCACGGCCAAGACCATGCCGGACTTCCCGCAGCTCTGGGCCGCCATGTTGGCCCCGGCCGATGGCACCAGTTCAGACGAGGCCCGTGCAGACAAGGACGCCGCCGGTGGCCCGCAGCACTGACTCCTGGGACGAATCCGACGTCCGGATCCGCCCCAACAAGAAGGGGTCCCGGCCGCGCACCAAGGACCGGCCCAGCCACGACGACGCCGTGACCGGCCGGATCATCACGGTGGACCGCGGCCGCTACACCGCGGTCGTCGCCGAGGGCACCGATGAAGAGCGCACCGTGATCGCCGCGCGTGCCCGCGAACTGCGCCGCAATCCGGTGGTGGCCGGCGACTTCGTCTCCCTCGTCGGCAACGTCAGCGGCGAACCGGACACCCTCGCCCGGCTGGTGAAGATCCAGGACCGGCGCACCCTGCTGCGCCGCAGCGCCGACGACACCGATCCGATCGAGCGGGCCGTGGTGGCCAACGCGGACCAGCTGGTGGTCGTCGTGGCCGCTGCCAACCCGGAGCCCCGCACCGGCTTCATCGACCGCGCGCTGGTGGCCGCCTACGACGCCGGGATCGAGCCACTGCTGCTGATCACCAAGGCCGACATCAAGGACCCGGCCGAGCTGCTGGCGAACTACCGCCACCTCGACCTGCCCGTCATCATCTCCAAGACCGCCGACGCCTCCGCCTCCGGCATCGACGCCCGCTCCGACGACGGCCTCTCCGCCCGGCTGGACGGCCCGGCCGTCGCCGAACTGCACGGCTACCTGGACGGCAGGGTCACCGTCATGCTCGGCCACTCCGGCGTCGGCAAGTCCACCATGGTCAACGCCCTCACGGGGGCGGAGCGGGCCACCGGTGGCGTCAACGCCGTCACGGGCCGCGGCCGCCACACCTCTTCCTCCGCCCTGGCGCTGAAGGTCACGGATGCCCCGGCCGGCAGCTGGATCATCGACACCCCCGGGATCAGGTCCTTCGGGCTGGCCCACGTGGACCCGGACCGCATCCTGCGTTCCTTCCCCGACCTGGCCCCCGGCACCGAGGACTGCGAGCGCGGCTGCAAGCACGACGCCACCGCCGTCAACTGCGGCGTGGACGCGTGGGTCCAGGCCGGCCACGCGGGCCCCTCGGGCCCGGCCCGGCTGGCCTCGCTGCGCCGGCTGCTGGGCACCGACCCGCGGCAGGAGGCCCAGGAGACCAAGGAACTGGGCACCGTCTCCTGACCGTATGTCGCCTCTTCGCCCCGCGGGCGATCCGGCCGTCCGGGACGTGGCCTCCCCGGCCGGAGCGCGTTTAGACGGTAGTTTGGAAGCATGAGCCAACCCGCGTCGAGCTACAACGATGACCTGCGCCTTGCCCACGTCCTGGCGGACTCGGTCGATTCCCAGACCATGAGCCGCTTCAAGGCCCTTGACCTCAAAATCGAGACGAAGCCGGACCTGACGCCGGTCACCGACGCCGACAAGGCCGCCGAGGAGGCCATCCGCGGCCAGCTCTCCCGCTCCCGCCCCCGCGACGCCGTCCTGGGCGAGGAATTCGGCAGCTCGGGCCACGGCTCCCGCCGCTGGATCATCGACCCGATCGACGGCACCAAGAACTTCGTCCGCGGCGTCCCGGTCTGGGCCACCCTGATCGCTCTGGTGGACGAGGGCGAGCCGGTGGTCGGCGTCGTCAGCGCCCCCGCCCTCGGCAAACGCTGGTGGGCCGCCAAGGGCGCCGGCGCCTACACGGGCCGCTCGCTGGCCGCCGCCACCCGGCTGCGGGTTTCGAACGTCTCGGACCTCTCGGATGCCTCCCTCTCCTACTCCAGCCTGGGCGGCTGGAAGCAGCGCGGTAACCTCGACGAATTCCTAGGCCTGACCGAGGAGGTCTGGCGCACCCGCGCCTACGGCGACTTCTGGTCCTACTGCCTGGTGGCCGAGGGCGCCGTCGACATCGCCTGCGAGCCGGAGCTGAACCTCTACGACATGGCCGCCCTGGTCCCGATCGTCACCGAGGCCGGCGGCCGGTTCACCTCCCTTGAAGGCGAGGACGGCCCGTTTGGCGGCAACGCCCTGGCCACGAACTCGATCCTGCACTCCGAGGTCCTCAAGCGGCTCAATCCGAACCTCGACGACCTGCTCTAGAGCGGCGCCTTCCCTAAGGGCCGGTTCCGCGTAACACAGCGCTTCACATTGCCGCGCCCCTTTCCGGGGCGCGGCACTCGTGTCCTAGGCTCGAACCAGGTCACG
This sequence comes from Arthrobacter sp. NPDC080086, assembly GCF_040702285.1. Classification (NCBI taxonomy): domain Bacteria; kingdom Bacillati; phylum Actinomycetota; class Actinomycetes; order Micrococcales; family Micrococcaceae; genus Arthrobacter; species Arthrobacter sp. NPDC080086. The sequence goes on along the minus strand of NZ_JBFBKP010000060.1, from coordinate 19,868 downwards.
AGTGCCAGCGCAAAACCCCGGTTTGCTGGCCGGCAACCCTCCTTTCGCGGCGGGGTGCCCCGGGTGACGACCTGGCCGGTCCGGAGCGGACCCGGCAAGCGCGGATCCCCAGCACGCGGGGTCCTTTTCGAGCGAGGTCCCATGTCCACTGCCATTTTTTCGTCCCTAGCGTCCACCTCCACGGCTGTATCCGCCGCGCGCGCCCCGCTGGCCGCCGTGACCGGCGCCGAGATCCAGGCGCCGCTGATCCAGGGCGGCCAGGTCCGCTACGCCAATCTGGACTACGGCGCCTCGGCCCCCGCCCTGTCCGTGGTTTCCGCCTACCTCAACGAGATCCTGCCCTACTACGCCAGCGTCCACCGCGGCGCCGGCTACGCCTCCCAGCTGAGCACCTCGGTGTATGAGAACGCGCGGACCATTGTGCGGGAGTTCGTCGGCGGCCGGCCCGACGACGCGGTCATCTTTACCCGGAACACCACCGATTCGCTGAACCTCCTGGCCGGGTGCCTGCCCACCGCCGGCGGCCGGCACCTGGGCGAGGTCCTGTACCTGGACATCGAACACCACGCGAACCTCCTGCCTTGGCAGGGGGTTCCGCACCGCAGCGTCGTCGCCTCGCCGACCCTCGCCGGGACGCTGGCGCGGCTCCGGGCCGAGCTGGCAACCGGCGGCATCAGCCTCCTCGCGGTCACGGGCGCGTCGAATGTCACCGGCGAGATCCTGCCCGTCCGGGAGCTGGCTGCGCTGGCGCACGAGCACGGGGCGCGGATCGTCGTCGACGCAGCGCAGCTGGCCCCGCACCGCCGCATCGACGTCGCGGCCGACGGCATCGACTACGTCGCCTTCTCGGGGCACAAGCTCTACGCGCCCTTCGGCGCGGGTGTCCTGGTGGGGCGGCCGGACTGGCTCGACGCCGGGACGCCGCATCTGGCCGGCGGCGGCGCCGTCCGCGACGCCCGGCTGGACGCCGTCAGCTGGACCACCGGACCTGCCCGGCACGAGGGCGGCTCCCCCAACGTCCTCGGCGCGGCCGCCCTGGCCCGCGCCACCCAGGCGGTCGCGGCCCTGGACGAAGCATCCTGGCACGGCCACGAGGATGCCATCCGGTCCTTCCTTGCCGACGGCCTGCGGGAGATCGACGGCGTGAGCGAGCACCACATCTTCGAGGAGACCGACCGCGGGGAGGGCCACGGCACCATCGGCGTCGTGAACTTCTCGGTCGCGGGGTACGACGCCGGTCTCGTCGCCGCGTACCTGTCCGCAGAGCACGGGATCGGTGTGCGGGACGGCAGGTTCTGCGCGCATCCGCTGCTCAAGCGGCTGGGCCTGCCCGCCGGGTCGCTGCGGGCCAGCTTCGGCCTGGGCTCCCGGCTCGAGGACGCCGAGCGGCTGCTGGCCGCGCTGCGGACGCTGCGGCGGGACGGCCTGGGCTGGGACTACCTGGTGGATGCCGGGCGCTGGGTACCGGCGAACGACACCCGCAGCTACCCGCACTGGGCGCCCAACACCCCCGGCACCGCCGGGGCGGCCCCCTGCACCCTCGACGGCCCCGAATAGCCGGTTTACGGTAGATTCGACGGGTATCTTCCCGAGCTGCCGAAGGAGAGTTCACGTGGCAGGCGGCGGCCCCAAACTGCATCAGAACCGGCGGAAGGAGCTCGGAGCGAGCTTCCAGGACGGCGGGGAACACTACGACCGGGTGCGGCCCGGCTATCCCGCCGACTCCGCCGACTGGCTCATTCCCGCCGGAGCCCGGGACGCGGCCGACGTCGGGGCGGGGACCGGTAAGTTCACCGCCCTTCTCGTGGCCCGCGGCCTGGCCACGGCCGCCGTCGACCCGTCGGCGGACATGCTGGACCAGCTGCGCGCCGCCCTCCCTGGTGTCCCGGCCACGGTGGGGACCGCCGAACACACAGGCCTCCCGGCGTCTGCGTTCGACCTGGTGACGGTGGCGCAGGCCTGGCACTGGTGCGAGCCGCTGCAGGCCAGCACCGAGGCCGCCCGCATCCTGCGTCCGCACGGGGTGCTCGGGCTAATCTGGAACCAGCTGGACACCTCCGTGCCGTGGGTGCACCGCCTCTCCCGGATCATGCACGCCGGGGACGTCCACAAACCCTCGTTCCGCCCACCGGTCGGCCCGGAGTTCACCGGGCTGGAGAGCCACCTGACCCGGTGGGAGGACCCGGTGACGCCGGAGGAGATCCTGGAGCTAGCCAAGTCCCGCAGCTACTTCCTGCGGGCCGGCGAGGCCACCCGGGCCAAGGTGCTGGCCAACCTCCAGTGGTACCTGTACGAGCACCTCAGTCATGGTCCCGGCGAGACGCTGGCCCTGCCCTACCTCACCAAAAGCTGGCGCGCGATGAAGGTCTGAGCCTATGATTTCGGTATGCCTAACTTTTTTGTTCAGGCATACGGAACTCATTTGACCCACCAGCCGCAGGAGCCTGCAATGTTGCACCTCGCCGAACAGGATCCCGCCGCCGGCGGCCGGAGCCCGGTCCGTGGCAGGAAGGGGCCCCGCCGGGCCCTGCTGGCGCTGCTGGGGCCGGCCTTCGTCGCCGCTATCGCCTATGTGGATCCCGGCAATGTGGCGGCCAACCTTACCGCGGGCGCCGAGTTCGGCTACCTGCTGGTCTGGGTGCTGGTGGTGGCCAATGTCGTCGCCGTCCTGGTTCAGTACCAGTCCGCCAAGCTGGGCATCGTCACCGGTCGCAGCCTGCCGGAACTGCTCGGGGAACGCCTGCGTCCCGGCTGGCGGCGCGCATTCTGGGTCCAGGCCGAAATCGTCGCGGCCGCCACGGACCTGGCCGAAGTGGTCGGCGGCGCCGTGGCCCTCTACCTGCTCTTCGGACTCCCCCTCCCACTGGGCGCCGTCGTCGTCGGCGGCATCTCTATGGCGCTGCTGGCCATGCAAAGCCGGAACCGGCAGCGGCCCTTCGAACTGGTGATCATGGGCCTGCTCGCCATCATCACGGTGGGCTTCCTGGCCGGGCTGTTCATCAGCCCGCCGGACCCGTCAGGGGTCCTCTCCGGCTTGGTCCCCGGGTTCCGCGGCCCGGACACCGTGCTGCTGGCCGCCAGCATGCTGGGCGCCACCGTCATGCCGCACGCCATCTACGTCCATTCGGCGCTCTCGCGCGACCGGCACCGCCCCGACAGGCACCGGCACGTTCCGCAGCACGCGGTGGAGCGGCTGGTTCGCGCCACCCGCTGGGACGTCATCGCGGCGCTGGCCGTAGCCGGCATCGTCAACATCGGCATGCTGCTGCTGGCAGCGTCAACCCTGGGCGGGGTGGAGGGCACGGACAGCATCGAGGGCGCCCACGCCGCCATCAGCGCCAGCCTGGGACCCGTGGTGGGCGTGGTCTTCGCCGTCGGGCTGCTCGCCTCCGGGCTGGCCTCGACGTCCGTGGGCTGCTACGCCGGGGGAACCATCATGGAGGGGTTGCTGAAGATCAGGATCCCGCTGATGCTGCGCCGGCTCCTGACCCTGGTTCCCGCCGTCGTGCTGCTGGCCGTCGGCTTCGACCCGACCTGGGCGCTGGTGCTCAGCCAGGTGGTGCTGAGCTTCGGCATCCCCTTCGTGCTGGTCCCGCTGGTCGTGCTGACGAGCAGCACCCCGCTGATGGGCGGCTTCGTCGACCGGTTGCCGCTGCGGATCGCGTCCGTGGTCAGCGTGCTGCTGGTGGTGGCCCTGAACCTGGCGCTGCTGTGGTTCACATTCACGGGTGCGGCCGGACGGTAGGCTAGGGGCTGTGAAAACCAGCCCGCCTTCTTCCTCGATCGAGGACTACGTCAAGGTCATCTACACCTTCACGGAGTGGCAGGACAAGCCGATCACCTCCACGCAACTGGCCCAGCGCCTCGGCGTCGCGAACTCCTCGGTCTCGGAGATGGTCCGCAAGCTCAAGGAGCAGGGCCTGGTGGACCACAAGCCCTACGGAGCCGTCACCCTGACCGCGGACGGTGAGCGGCTGGCCCTGTCCATGGTCCGGCGGCACCGGCTGATCGAGACGTTCCTGGTCCAGGAGCTCGGCTACCGCTGGGACGAGGTCCACGACGAGGCGGAGACCCTGGAGCATGCGGTCTCGGACACCTTCATCGACCGGATGGCGGCCAAGCTGGGCCACCCGGTCCGCGACCCGCACGGCGATCCCATCCCCGCGGCGGACGGCTCGGTCCTGATGCCCCCGGCGGTGCGGATGAGCGAATTGCCAGCCGGCCAGGGCGGCCGCATCACGCGGATCAGCGACGAGGACCCGGACCTGCTGCGCTATCTGGCGACCGAACGCATCGAGTTGGACGCCGCCGTCGCGGTGCTGGGCAGGAAGCCGTTCGGCGGCCCCCTGGTGGTGCGGATCGCCGGACCTGACGGATCACGGGAGCTCGACCTTGCCGACCGGGTCGCCGACGCCCTCTGGGTGCACCCTGTGTCAGCAGACGACGAAGAACCCGGCAGCTCACCCGCCGCTAGTCTCCGCTAGCCCCTTGGGCTCCCCCGCCGTCGCCAGCCCCGCCTTCTGCTGCAGGCCCGGCGGACGCGTCCGCGGGCGCTGGCGGATTCCGGATCCCGACGGCGGAGGCCAGCGCGCCGGCGACGAACAGCGCGGCGGTGACCAGCGACGTCGCGTGCAGTCCCGCAGTGGTGATCACCGGCCCGGTGATCAGCCCGGCGAAGGCGATCGTCACCAGCCCGGCGATGCGGGCGACGGCGTTGTTCACGGCCGAGCCGATCCCGGCTTCCTCGGGCGGAACCGCGCCGAGGATGGCCGAGGTCAGCGGCGCCACGGTCACGGCGAGACCGATCCCGAAGACTACGACGCCGGGAAGGACCTGCCACGCATAGTCCAGGGGCAGGCCGATGCCGAGCATCAGCAGGAAGCCGGCCGCGCAGAGCAGCGGCCCGGCGGTCATGAACCAGCGGGGGCCAAAACGTCCGGAGAGTGCCCCCATCCGGGACGAGAGCAGCAACAGGATCAGGGTGGAGGGCAACAGGGCCAGGCCCGCGGCGGTGGCGCCGAGCCCGGCCACCTGCTGGAGGTAGAGGCCCAGGACGAAGAAGCCCAGGTTCAGCGCCCCGTAGATCACCAGGGTGGCGGCGTTGCCCCAGCCGAAGTTCCGCACCGTGTAGAGCCGCAGCGGCATCATCGGCGCGCGGGTCCGGCCCTCGTGCACCAGGAACGCGGCGAGTCCGGCGATGCCCGCGGCCAGCGGCAGCCACACCTGCGGCGAGCCCCAGCCCTGGCTGCCGCGCTCGATGAAGGCATAGACGATCCCACCGAGCCCGACGACGGCGAGGACCGTGCCGGCGACGTCGATGCTGCTGCCGGGAGGCCGCTCCAGGTCCTGGGCGCGCAGCCGGCGCAGCGCGGGCCAGACGGCGGCGGCGGGAACGATGTTCAGGAAGAAGATCACCCGCCAGGTGAAGACATCCACGGAGATCCCGCCCAGCAGCGGGGCGGCGACGATCGCGCCGGAGGTCCACGCGGACCATTTGCCGATCGCGGCGGACTGGGCCGGGCCGCTGAAGACGGTGACGATCAGCGCCAGGGAGCTGGGCACCAGCAGCGCACCGGCCACACCCTGGAGACCGCGGAAGATGATCAGCGACTCGCCGTTCCACGCCACGCCGCAGAGAATGGACGTGGCGGTGAACCCGGCCAGCCCCCACTCCAGCACCCGGACGCGGCCGAACTGGTCGGAGAGGGATCCCGCCACCAGGATCAAAGCGCCGAGGGTCAGCAGGTACGCGTCCACCACCCATTGCTGGACCACCAGACCGCCGCCGAGTTCGCGGCTGATGGCCGGCAGCGCCAGGTTCACCACGGAACCGTCGAGGAAAGCGATGAAGGAGGCCACGATCGCCACGTAGAGCACGCGCTTCTGCAGGCTTGTCATGGGTGCGGCGGGGGTGCCGGGCATGGTTCGTGCCTTCCTGATCCGGTGCCCTGAGCCTAGCACCGGGCGTGCCTCCGGGGGCCTTCAGCCGTTCCACATGGCGGCCGGCCGGGGCCTGCCGGCGCCGCTTCTCCCGCCGTCGCGTAAAATTGACGGATGATTACCCGCCGCGAAGCAGCCCAGGTCCTCGATATTCCGCTGGAAATGGCCAGCCGCCACGGCATCCCCGCCCGGCTCTCCGACGCCGAACTCGCCGAACTGCTGGACAGCCCGCCGGCGTGGCTGCGCCAGTCCAAGGCCAACCGGACCGGTAAGCGCCCGGTGTGGGTCCAGCTCACCTGCGCCGTGTGCGGCTACTCGGAGGCCGCGCGGCCGAAGAAGTGGTGGCCCGAGTTCAGCTGGGTGTGCTGCGAACGGCACTCCCCCTTCGAGCTGCCGGAGCTGGCTCCCAACCACGTCCGGAGCGAGTACGAGGGCGTCGGAACCCGGTTTGTCGGCGTCGTGGACGTGGCCGTACCCGGGGCGTAGCCTAAAACGAACGGGTTCATCCCGGGCCCGTTTCTGTTGAGGGAGTGCGCCATGCCTGATAAGTCGCCGCATCGGCACCAGAGCAAGAAGCCGGTTAAGACCATCAAGGAAAAACGGGCCGAGAAAAAAGCCAAGCACATCGTCGATGAGCACACGGACCAGGTGTCCCACATCAAGCGGCGTTAACGACGAAACGGCCGGAAGCAGAAGCTTCCGGCCGTTTCGCTGGGTTGGTGGAGATGGGGGGAATTGAACCCCCGTCCGATGTCGTGTTGTCAGGGCTTCTCCGGGCGCAGTTTGCGTCGGATTTTCTCGGCCCCAGCCATCCTGCAAACAGGTGGCTGATCCGGGCCCAGTCATCTAAGAGTCCCGTTTACCCCGATGACGGGGGTAAACAGCAGTGGCTATCTAAATGACGCCAGGATCCGGGGCAATAGCAACCTCGGGCTGACGGACTGTCTTACTGCTTAGGCAGCGAGAGCGAAGTCAGTGCGTTTTGATTCGGCACTTATTGGTTTGCAGACAGCGTTTACGAGATAATTCTGCATCCTCGGCCCGCTTCACCTGTCGCGACTAACATCGTCGAAACCGATCATCCCCGTGTTTAGTTATCAAACGTCCATAACCCCGCCGATCGGGATCCTGTGGATCCCTCCCGGACACTCAATGATAACGCAGCCGCAGTCGGAATCATTCCCGCGGCCGGCGCGTGGCCGCCCGGCCTCAGCGGCGGTTGCGTTCGCGCATGACGCGCAGGGCCTCGCGCTTGTCCTGCTGTTCGCGCAGGGTCTGGCGCTTGTCGTATTCCTTCTTGCCCCGCGCGACGCCGATCTCCACCTTGGCGCGTCCGTCCACGAAGTAGAGCTGCAGGGGCACGATGGTGAAGCCCGACTCACGGACCTTGTGCTCGATCTTGGTCAGTTCCTCGCGGTGCAGGAGCAGCTTCCGACGGCGGCGGGCGGCGTGGTTGGTCCAGCTCCCCTGGTGGTACTCGGGGATGTGGATAGCTTCCATCCATAGCTCGCCGTTGTAGAAGGTGCAGAACCCGTCCACCATGGACGCGTGGCCCTCGCGCAGGGACTTGACCTCGGTACCCATGAGCGCGATGCCCGCCTCGTAGGTATCCAGGATGTGGTAGTCGTGCCGGGCCTTGCGGTTGGTGGCCACTGCCTTCCGGCCACTTTCTTTGGGCACGGTGCTAACTCCTCAATCGATGGTGCAATTCACTCCAGTTTAGAGCAGGCCCATGGGGTCGACCGCCTGGCCGTTGACCCAGGTCTCGAAGTGGGCGTGGCAGCCGGTGGAGTTGCCGGTGGTGCCGGAGTAGGCGATGAGCTGTCCCTGGCTGACCTGCTGGCCGACGGAGACCACCACGGAGGTGTTGTGGTAGTAGACGGTGGTCAGTGAGTTGCCCTGGATGACGCCGTGGGAGATTTTCACCCGGTTGCCGCCGCCGTCGTTGCCCCACCCGGCGGAGAACACGGTGCCCGCGGCCGCGGCGTAGACCGGGGTGCCGCAGGTGGCACCGAAGTCGATGCCGGTGTGCATGTAGCCGCCCTGGCCGTAGAAGTCGATGGTGCCCGGGGGCGTCGCCCGCCAGCCGAAGCCGGAGGTGATCGGGATGTTGGCCGCGAAGGGGTGCCGCAGCCCGAACGCCGAGATGGGACCCGGTGCGGGCGGAACGTAGGGTGCCTGGGGCGGCGGCGCCTGGCCCTGGGCCTTGGCCGCTGCGGCCGCTGCCGCCGCGGCGGCCTCGGCGATCCTGCGCTGCTCCGCCAGCCACGCCTCGCGGAGCTTGCGGTCCCGCTCGGCGATTTCGGCGGCCACGGCGTCCTGCTGGGCCTTGACCTGGGCGAGCTGGTTTTGGATGCCCGGCTTGGCGGCCTGGAGTTCGGCGTCGATACGGGTGGTGTCGGCGATGAGCTTGTCCACCTGGGCCTTCTTGGCCTCGGCCTCGTCCCGGGCCGCCTTCTCCCGCTCCAGCGCGGCATCGGCCTTGGACTTGAGGTCCTTGATCTCGGCTTCCACCGCCTGCAGGCGCGCCTGCGAGTTCACGTTGGTGGCGTTCTGCTGGGTGAGCTTGTCCATCGCCGAGTTCTGGCTGCGCAGGGCCTGGTCGGCCAGGTCGATGGTGTCCGTGAGGCTTCCACCCTGGTTCGAACCGAAGAAGAGCGAGAGGTTGGAGGGGACGCCGCCGGACTTGTAGGCCTGGGTAGCGATCTGGCCGATCAGCTTCTTGGTCTCGGTGATCTTCTGCTGGTCATTCTGGAGCTGCTGGGTGATCTTGGCCTTGTTCTGCTGGGCCAGGTCCACGCGCGCGGCGAGGGCGTCAACTTCCTTGACCGCCCCGGCCACCCGGCCCTGGGCCTCGAGGAGGGACTGCTGGGCCCCGGGCAGCTGGCCCTGGTACACCACCAGGTCGGCCGCGGCCTGGGAGATCTTCGCGTCGACGAATTCGAGCGAGTCCTGGACGCGGGCGGCCTGGTCCCGCAGCGCGGCCTGCTGGTCCTCGAGGTTGTCCGCCACGGCCAGCGGCGCGGGCGCGCCGAGGCTGGCGGCGAGGGCCAGCACGACGGCGGTGCTGACCAGCCGGCTGTGGCGGAGGGCCTTGCGGGCCGCTGCGGTGCGTCGTGCCTTCGGTGTCATGGGCAGTTCCTCTGCGTTGCGCACGGCTAGACCCTAAGGTACCGGCGGAGGGTAAGGAGCGATGATATTCCGGCGAGCACGATGCCCAGACCGATCAGGGCGGGGGCAAGGATCAGCGTCTGGCCCGGAGATATGAAGGCGGTGTCCGGGTACTGCTTGGACAGGAAACCGTTGAGGAAGAAGTTCGCCACGGCCCAGAGCGTGCCGGAGGCCAGGGCCGCGCCGATCACAGCGGCAATAACGCCCTCGAGGATAAAGGGCAGCTGGATGACGGTTTTGGAGGCACCGACCAGCCGCATGATGCCAGTTTCCCGGCGGCGGCTGAAGGCCGAGAGCCGGATGGTGGTGGCGATCAGCAGGATGGCGCAGATGATCATGACGCCGGCGATGCTGACGGCCACGAGCGAAGCGGCGTTCATGGCCGAGAAGAGCCGTTCCAGCAGCTGGCGCTGGTCGATGACGGATTCCACGCCGGCCTGGGAGGAAAAGTTCTCGGTGATGACCTGGTATTTCTCCGGATCCTTGAGGTTGATCCGGAAGGAGGCCGGGAGCTGGTCCGGGGTTACCGAGTCGACGATCGGCGAGTTGGAGAACTGCTCCTTGAAGTGCTTGTACGCGTCGTCCTTGGATTCGTACTGGAAGTCGTTGACGTACTGGGCCACGGACGGGGACTGCAGGAGCTTGCGCAGGTTGTCCTGCTGCTCCTGGGTGGCCGGACCGGAGGCGCAACCGGGCGCCGTCGAGCCGTCGCTGCAGAGGAAGATCGCCACCTGGACCTTGTCGTACCAGTAGCCCTTCATCTGGTTGATCTGCAGCTGGAGCATGCCGGCCGCGCCGACGAAAGTCAGCGAGACGAAGGTGACCAGGATGACCGAGACGACCATGGAGAGGTTGCGGCGCAGGCCGCTGCCGATTTCTCCGAGGATGAAGGCGAGCCTCACAGCTGAACCTCCCCGGCGTCGTCGGCCTTGGCTGTGGTGTTGCCGGCCGTTCCGGCGTCGTCCCTGCTGCCGTTGTCTTCCCGGCCGCCGGCGTCGCGGGCCCGGCGGGCCTGGCCCACCGTGGGGATCATCGAGGTGTAGAGGGCGCGGGCCTCATCACGGATGACCTTGCCGTTGCGGAGTTCGACGACGCGCTTGCGCATCTCGTTGACGATGTCGTCGTCGTGGGTGGCCATCACCACGGTGGTGCCGTTCTGGTTGATCTTGTCCAGCACACCCATGATGCCCATGGAGGTGGTGGGGTCCAGGTTGCCGGTGGGTTCGTCGGCCAGCAGGATGCCGGGACGGTTCACGACGGCGCGGGCGATTGCCACGCGCTGCTGCTCTCCGCCGGAAAGCTCGTGCGGGAGGCGGTTTTCCTTGCCCTCGAGGCCAACGGTTTTGAGGACCTCGGGAACGGTTTCGCGGATGACGCTGCGGCTGCGGCCGATCACCTGCATGGCAAAGGCGACGTTGGCGAAGACGGTTTTTTGCGGCAGCAGGCGGAAGTCCTGGAAGACGACGCCGATCCCCCGCCGGAGCCGCGGCACCCGCCAGCTGGAAATCCGGGCCACGTTCTGACCGGCGACGTAGACGGCGCCGGAGGAGGCCCGGTCCTCCTTGAGGACCAGGCGCAGGAAGGTGGACTTGCCGGAGCCGGAGGCCCCCACGAGGAAGGCGAACTCTCCCCGGTCGATCTCAAGGTTGATCGAATCCAGCGCCGGCCGCGCCTTCTGGTCGTAGACCTTGGTGACATTTTCGAAGCGGATCATGACCCTATGTACCCAGCAGGAGCCGGGCATCTTTCAGACCAGTTCTGCCGCCGGGGCGCGGGCTTTCTTTTGGGGGAAATAGGGCACCGGCCCTCCGACTATACGCACCGGCCCCGGCGCGCCGGCCGGAGGGTGGTGGCGTGTCGCGGGAATTTGGACTGGTTGGGCCTGCCGGGGCGGGGCGGGCGGCGGACGCCGGTCCGGTTGGGCGGCGGGCGCGGGGCGGCGGCGGACGCGGGGCCGGTTGGGCGGCGTCGCTTCCCGGGGGTTTACTTCTCCGCGTTACGGTTGTCGGTCCGCCAGCGGATGCCGGCGTCGATGAAGTCGTCGATCTCGCCGTCGAACACGGCCGAGGTGTTGCCCACCTCGTGTTCGGTGCGCAGGTCCTTGACCATCTGGTACGGGTTGAGGACGTAGGAGCGCATCTGGTCGCCCCAGGAAGCCTTGACGTCGCCGGCGAAGGCCTTCTTTTCGGCGTCCTCCTGCTCCTTCTTCAGCAGCAGCAGACGGGACTGGAGGACGCGCATGGCGGCGGCGCGGTTCTGCAGCTGGGACTTCTCGTTCTGCATCGACACGACGGTGCCGGTGGGGATGTGGGTCAGGCGTACCGCGGAGTCGGTGGTGTTGACCGACTGGCCGCCGGGGCCGGAGGAGCGGAAGACGTCCACGCGGATCTCATTGTCCGGGATCTCGATCGAGTCGGTGGATTCGATCAGCGGGATGACCTCGACGGCGGCGAAGGACGTCTGGCGGCGGCCCTGGTTGTCGAAGGGGCTGATCCGGACCAGGCGGTGGGTGCCCGCCTCGACGCTCAGCGTGCCGAAAGCATAGGGCGCCTTGACCTCGAAGGTGGCCGACTTCAGGCCGGCTTCCTCGGCGTAAGAGGTGTCCATGATGGTGGTCGGGTAGCCGTGGCGTTCGGCCCAACGCAGGTACATCCGCAGCAGCATCTCGGCGAAGTCCGCGGCATCCACGCCGCCGGCGCCGGCCCGGATGGTCACCACGGCCTCGCGCTCGTCGAACTCGCCGGAGAGCAGGGTGACCACCTCGAGGTCGGCGAGCGCCTTGCGGACCGATTCGAGCTCCGCGGCGGCCTCCCCCATGGAATCCTCGTCGCCCTCGTCCTGGCCGAGCTCCACGAGCACCTCGAGGTCGTCGATGCGGGCCGCGAGCTTGTTGAGGCGCTCGAGTTCGGACTGCTTGTGCGAGAGCTTCGAGGTGATGACCTGTGCGGCGGACGGATCGTCCCAGAGATTCGGCTCGCCGGCGCGCTCGCTCAGTTCGGCGATGTCCTCCTTGAGCGCCTCGACGTTGGAGACGTTCTCGATCGAGGCGTAGGTGGCGCGCAGCGCGCGGATCTCAGCGGGAAAATCAATGTTTGCCATGGTTTTTCAAGCCTACCCCGGTTGCGAGTCAGCGCGTCAGCCGGGACCGCGCCGTCGACGTCGCCTCGATCCTGATGCCGTCGGGGACCAGGAAATTGACGATCGGCGGGTGCACCGCAGCGCTGAGGACCACGACGGCGGTGGACCCGTCGGGGCTGCCGGTCGCCGGGGTGACGGCCAGGCCGCTGAAGCGGGCGAAGGCGCCGTCGCGGGTGAGGTAGTCGAGGGTGGTGCCGCGGACGCGGGGACCGCTGAGGATGGCGGTGGGCGTACCGGAGCTGCCGTCGATCTGGCCCAGGGTGAAGCTGTCCGCCGCGGCGATCGAGGCGCCGTCGGCGAGGGAGAGCAGCTTCTTGTGTTCGAGGTACACGCTGGAGGCCGCGGCAACCACGGTGACGATCAGCAGGGCGATCAGGACATAGCCAATGATCAGGACCATCAGCTGACCGGCCTCGCTGGTGTCATGCGGGTGTTGCTGCACCTTGGCCGTTACCTTCGCCTGCGGCCGAGCCATCAGCGGAACCGCCCGACGATCTGGGTGGAGGTGGCGGTCAGGTGTCCGGCGTCGAGCCGGAGCGCCTCGCCGAAGGGGACGAACGGCAGCGGGACGGTGAGCCGGACCGTCACGGTGACGGCCGATCCTGCGGCGGTGCAGTCAGGGGAACTGCAGGCGGTTTCGAGGGTTGCGTTGCCCGCGGGCTGCCCGTAGTCGGCGAGCGCGAGCTGGACGGCCTGTTCCGCGGCGGCGCGGCCGGCACCGGCGTCAGCCTGGGCGACGAAGACCTTGGCCGCCTGGTCCGCTGCCCCGGCCACTGCGAACGACCCGCCCTGCAATTGACCCAACGTAATGACGAAGTACACGACCGGGACCATCAGGAGCAGCGCGAGGAAGGTGAACTCAACGACGGCGCTCCCCTGTTCCGGGTTGGTCCCCGCGGTGTCGGGGTGCGGGACGTCCGGGCGGGCGGGGTCAGGGACACCCGGGGGCAAAGGCTCCGGGACTCTCGGGGGTTCAGGGCTGGAAGGCGGCATGGCCCTTCACCTCCAGCACGCCGGTCGGACCGATCAGGCCGATGACGGGCAGCGGGGCACGGACGGTCACCTCAAGGGTGCGGATTCCACCGTAGCTGGCCTCCCCCGTGCTGACATCGCGGGCGAAGTCAGAGGTCAACGCGACGCCGATCAACTGCGCCGTGCGTTCCCTCGCGTCACCGGCGCCCCGGTCGGCGAGCGTGCCGTACCGCGCCCCGGAGCCAGCGGCGTCGATCAGGGTGTTCCGGACGTGAAGGACGAGCGCAAGCTGGACGATGGCCAGGAAGAACACCGTCGCAAGGGCGCCGACCATCACAAAGTCGACAACCGCGGCACCCCGCTCGGGGTCGTGGGTCCGGGGTGGCTGGCCCGTGCAGTGACCGAGCGCGCAGCGAGGTAGTAGCCTCCGCCGGGCCGTGACCCTGCCGCCGTCGGCGCGTCCGCCCTCGCCGTCGCGCGCCCGCGCCGGCTTACCTGCCGGTGGGTGCATCACCGCCTATTGCCCGACCTTCTGCATCGCCTGATTGAAGAGCCCCTCGAGCGCCGGCCCGGCGATGGCGAGGAGGGCCGCGACCAGGACGGCGGACATTAGCGTGATCATCACCCAGCCGGGGACGTCGCCCCGCTCCCGGGGGTCGTCTCCGGCCGGCTTGCCCTTGTGGAGCTTCACGGGCGCCGCACCCGCGCACCAGAGGAGCGCGAAAAGCAGCCTGTTCATGACGCGGGCCGGATGTGTCGGTGTAGCCATGTGATTCCCCTTTTTCTTGTGCTGCTGATGCTTTTGATGTTCTTTCGATTCGTGGGCGAGCTCGCCCGTCAAAGGCCTAGGGTGATGGCCGCCAGGCCTGGGAAAACGGCGAAGACGACCGTCAGGGGCAACACGCCGAAGACGAGCGGAACCATCATGCCGATCTCCTTCTTGCCTGCAGATTCCATGAGGTCGCGCTTGGCGGCGTCTCGGACGTCCTGGGCCTGGGCCCGGAGGATCTCCGCCAGCGGTGTGCCCCGCTCGACCGCGACGATGAGTCCGTCGACGAAGCGGACCAGCGGGGCAAGATTGGTCCGGGCGGAGAACTCCTGCAGGGCTTCCACCAGCGGCTGGCCGGCCCTGGTGGACGCGAGCACCAGGCCGAACTCCTTGGCCAGTTCCCCCTGGGTGCGGCGGCAAACCCGGTCCAGCGCCCCGGTTGCGCTCTCGCCAGCGCTCACGGCCAGGGCCATCAGCTCGGCGACGCTTGGGAACTCCGCCATCATGCGGACCTCACGCTTCTTGATGCGGGCACCGAGAGCGTAGTCCCGGAGCATGAAGCCGGCCAGACCCACGGCGACGACGATCAGGACAGCGAAGAGCGGGTTGAGCCGCACGGACAGACCACTGATCAGGACCACGGCCACCGCACCCAGAAATCCTCCGGCGGCCCACAGCAGCTGTTCCGCGCGAAATTCGACGGCGGTCTTCTCACTCCCGGCACGAACCAGCCTGCGGTTCAGCGCCGTCGTGCCAGGGTTGAGCCGGCCCAGAGCCCGCATCCAGTCGCCGAGGACGGGCCGAATGATGCGCTCCAAGGGCCCGAAGGGAGTGAGGTTCCGGGGTGCCTCGTGCAGGAGCCGGGATTGCACGCTGTAAGACCGCAGTTGTGGGGCGATCCGTTCGGTGAAGCTGACCGGCCTCATGAACGGCAGGCGAACGAGCACCAGCCACAGCGCGGCTCCCAGCACGGCACCACAGGCCGCCGCGGAGGCCAGCAGCGCGCTCATCGGAGCACCCGTTCGTCCTGCGGCAGGGCGCCGATCCGGAGCATGAGTGTGTAACAGATGAGCGAGACCACCAGGCCTCCGACCAGCACGGCGGCGCCGACGGCCGTGTTGTAGGCGGCGACCGCTTCGGGCCGGCTGGCGAGCAGCACGAGCACAATCCAGGGTGCCGCAACGGCGAGTCTGGCAGCGTTGACGGTCCAGGACTGGCGCGCCTCCAGTTCGCTGCGAGTGCGGGCGTTCTCGCGCAGGAAGTCGGCGAGGGTGCCGAGTAACCGTCCCAGATCGGAGCCGCCCACTTCGCGGGTGAGGCGCAGGGCTTCCACGATGCGGTCGGCGACGGGGTCGGCGAGCCGTTCCTTGAGCCGGTTCAGTGCAGGGTCGAAGCGGCCACCGGACCGGTAGTCGGCGCCGAAGTCCCGGAATAGCGGGCGCAGCTCGGAGGGCCCCTTGTCGCCGAGCTGGATCAGGGCCTCGGGGAGCGACAGCCCGGCGCGGATCGCCGATCGCAGGTGGTCCACGACGTCGGGCCACAGCTCTCGGAGCACTGCCGTCCGTTTTCGCGCCCGCCACCTGACGGCGCCCAACGGCAGCCATCCGCCGAAGAGGCCGAAGCAACAGGAGATGGGCCACGAGCGGGTACCGGCGAAGAAGAGCAAGGACACGAAACCTCCGACGCCGAGGCACGTGGCCAGGAGTCCGGCCCTGCTGACCTTTTCGATGCCCGCGGTGCGCAGCAGGTCATCAAGGCGGTTCACCTTGGGTGTCCGTGGCGCCCGGGGCGGCTGCTCCCAGGCCGACCACCAGATCAGCAGCAACCCTACGCCCCCGAGCAGCCCCAATAGCGGCGCCATCAGTGCGACTCCAGCAGTGCCGCGACGTCGTACCCGGCGCGAGCGAATTTCTCGGCCGCCGGCATCGAGTTCGCCCGCGCTGCCAGCTGGCCGCCGTCGAGCTCGAACACCATGGAGGACTCGATGACCCCGTTTTCGACCCTGCGGCCGAGGGCCAGGATCTCCGTTACCTGGCGGCGGCCGTTCGCGTGCCGGCTGCAGTGGACGACGAGGTCGATGCACGACGCGACGGTGGGGACGACAAAGGCGCTGGAGATGTTTTCGCCGGCCAGCAGCGGCAGTGTGCAGATCTTCGTCACCGCGTCGTGGGCGGAGTTGGCGTGGACGGTGCACATCCCGGGCAAGCCACTGTTGAGCGCGATGAGCATATCCAGGCTTTCGGCTTCGCGGACCTCGCCGACCACGAGGCGGTCCGGGCGCATCCGGAGCGCTTCCTTTACCAGGCGGCGAAGCGGGATTTCGCCTTCGCCTTCGAGGTTTGGTTGCCGGCACTGGAGCCCGACGACGTCGCGGAGAGGGAACTTCAATTCGAAGATCTCCTCTACGGTGACCACGCGCTCCCGGGTGCCGATGCTGGCCGCGAGACAGTTCAGCATTGTTGTTTTGCCTGCCTGCGTGGCTCCAGAGACGAGGATGTTCAGCCCGCTGGCGACGGCCGCTCCAAGGAAACGCGCTGCTTGCGGCGTGAGGGTGCCGAGCTCGACGAGGTGCTCCAGCCGGCTGGCCTTCACGACGAACTTGCGGATGTTGATGGCCCAATGGCGCCGGGTCACGTCAGGGATGACGACATGGAGCCTGGAACCGTCCGGGAGGGATGCATCGACGAACGGGGACGAGAGGTCGAGACGGCGGCCAGAGCTTTTGAGCATGCGCTCGACCAGATCGTGGACCTGTTGCTCGGTCAGGGCCGCGGACGTCAGCTCCGACTCGCCGTTGCGGGCCACGAAAATCTCGTTCGGAGCGTTGAGCCAGACTTCCTCGATCGCCGGGTCATCCAGAAGGGGCTGCAACGGCCCGAACCCGGCGACGGCGTCGAATACGAAGCGACGTGCCGTGTCCAAGGGACCGATGGGAGGCAACGGGGCCAGGAGGGCCCGCTCGTCATAGTCAAGGACAGCTTCGTCGACCAAGCGTCTTACTTCGACGGTCTGCCGCAGCGGGTCAAGCCCGCGACGCCGGATCAGTTCCCGGACCTCGTCCTCGACGATGCGCACAGCTTCCACGGTGCCCCCAACATGACCGCTGCCCCTTCCCCTGGGGCAGTGCAACTGGGGTTAAACCTAGGGTGGGGCGGTCATAAGAACAACCAATTTTCTCCCGGTTGTGGAAAAATCCCCGCAGATTTATAACAATTTTCACACAGGTATCAGGCGAAACTCTGGTGGCGCTGTTTTGCCGGGATAGGGTGAGCGCGATAAGTCAGACATTCTCGTCCCCGGTTAGCGCTCGGTCGCTTGGCCCAGGGGCGGAGATCACCATGACACGGCTCGAACGTGTCGTTGTACCGGAGCGGCACATGCAGCAGTCCCCACTTCCCCCAACCTATTACTTTCTCGGCCGGGTTGGAGCCGGGCTGCTAGCTGCTGCCCTCATGGCAACGGCCTGTCAGGCCGCACCGGCATTTGCGGTAGAACCCACCCCCAGCCCGTCGGTCACGACGACGGCGGCCCCCGCTCCTTCGCCAACCCCTGGGTCCACGGTGGCGCCGACGTCGACCGTCGCTGCCTCGGCATCTCCCTCCGCAACAGCGACATCGTCGCCAGCGGTTTCTCCCTCTCCGACTCCGTCGGTCGTGTTGGATCCTTCCTCGGCTTCTGGCCGGGCTGCAATGGCAGCGGCGGTCGGCCCCGCTGGTGCAGAAATGGGTCAGGGTTCCAAGCGAGTCGCTTCAACCCCCACCGGCGCCAAATCCCTCACCACCCAGTCGCTGAGCACTGAGGGTACTTGGAGCCCAACGTTTGGCGTGCAGGGTCTGGACGTCAGCGGCTATCAGACCAGCGTGAACTGGCAGCAGCAATGGAACATGGGTGCTCGCTTTGCTTATGTCAAAGCGAGCGAAGGAAATTACTTCACCAACAGTCTTTTTGGATCGCAGTATCAAGGTGCGCGCAATGTAGGCATGATCCGAGGCGCTTACCATTTCGCCATTCCGAACTGGTCTTCCGGTGCCGACCAGGCCCGCTACTTCGTTCAGAATGGAGGGGGATGGAGCGCCGATAGCTACACCCTTCCGCCTGTTCTCGATATTGAGTTCAATCCCTACGAGAACAAAACCATCAACGGGTTCTACTTTGGTGACACCTGTTATGGCATGTCACCCAGTCAACTCTCTTCATGGGTCAGAGATTTCGGCAGCACCATGTCCTCGCTGACGGGGAGATTGCCCGTTATCTACACCAACACATCCTGGTGGAACCAATGCCTTGGAAACCCCGGCGGCTTCGGCGACTACCCGCTGTGGGTTGCCTCCTACCCGGGCGCCTTCACGAACAATGCGGGGCCTCTGCCGTCCGGCAGTTGGGCCAACTACAGCATCTGGCAGTACAGCAGTACAGGTCCGCTTACCGGTGACTCAAACGTATGGAACGGCAGCTACACAGATTTAGTCGCTTTCGCTAATGCGGGAATTCCTTACGGAGCAAGCAAGGCGATTGCTGATGTGGCGGCTGTTTCTCCCGGGCTTGGTAAGTCGGTTTCGGGTTTGAAGACCGGGTTGCGGGGAGGTGTTTCGCAGGGGTTTGAGAACGGTGCCATTTATTGGACTGCCGCTAACGGGGCTCATGTTTCTTCGGGCGTGATTCGTGATGCCTGGGGCGCGCAGGGCTGGGAGTACGGGCAGCTCGGCTACCCGACCACTGATATCCGGACCGCGTCCAACGGCGCCCAGTCCCAGGGGTATGAAAACGGTGCGATCTACTGGACCGCCGCGACCGGCGCCCGTGTCTCTTCCGGCCCGATCCGTGACGCCTGGGCCGCACAAGGCTGGGAAACAGGCCCCCTGGGCTACCCCACCACCGACATCCGGACCGCAGCCAACGGCGCCCAGTCCCAGGGCTACCAAAACGGTGCGATCTACTGGACCGCCGCGACCGGCGCCCGTGTCTCTTCCGGCCCGATCCGTGATGCCTGGGCCGCACAGGGCTGGGAAACAGGGCCCCTGGGCTACCCCACCACCGACATCCGGACCGCAGCCAACGGCGCCCAGTCCCAGGGCTACCAAAACGGTGCGATCTACTGGACCGCCGCGACCGGCGCCCGGGTCTCTTCCGGCCCGATCCGTGACGCCTGGGCCGCACAAGGCTGGGAAACCGGGCCCCTCGGCTACCCCACCACCGACGTGAAGACCGGCCCGAATGGCGGGCAGTCCCAGGGCTACCAAAACGGTGCGATCTACTGGACCGCCGCGACCGGCGCGCACAGCACCTCCGGTGTCATCCGAGACGCCTGGGCCGCCCAGGGCTGGGAGACCGGGCCCTTGGGCTACCCCACCACCGATATCCGGACCGCAGCCAACGGCGCCAAGTCCCAAGGGTATGAAAACGGTGCGATCTATTGGACCTCCACAACCGGCGCGCACGTCTCCTCCGGTGTCATCCGTGACGCCTGGGCCGCCCAGGGCTGGGAAGCCGGCCCCCTGGGCTATCCCACCAGCGACGTGACCGCCGCCAACGGCGGGCAGTCCCAGAGCTACCAGAACGGTGCGATCTACTGGACCGCCGCGACCGGCGCGCACAGCATCTCCGGTGTCATCCGTGACGCCTGGGCCGCACAAGGCCGGGAGACCGGCCCCCTGGGCTACCCCACCACCAACATCCGGACCGCAGCCAACGGCGCCCAGTCCCAGGGCTACCAAAACGGTGCGATCTACTGGACCTCCGCGACCGGCGCCCGGGTCTCTTCCGGCCCGATCCGTGACGCCTGGGCCGCACAAGGCTGGGAAACAGGCCCCCTCGGCTACCCCACCACCGATATCCGGACCGCAGCCAACGGCGCCCAGTCCCAGGGCTACCAAAACGG